>CALAXS010000716.1 GCA_937895305.1 uncultured bacterium | reverse complement strand
CATTCCAGGGATACCGTTACAATATAGACAAAGTCTCCAACTATGATGCCGTTATTACCCCGCCCTACGACGTCATCAGCGACGAAGAACGCGCCCGTCTCGCAGCCGGTAGCCCCGCCAACCTCGTCCATGCGCTCCTGCCCCAGGCCAATGACACCGAAGATAAATACGCCGCCGCGCGTACCGTTATTAACCAGTGGATACAGGACGGCACCCTCCAACAGGAAGACAAGCCCGCCTACTTTCTCCTGCGTCAGCAATTCACTGACCTGGAAGGCCAGCACCAGACACGCTGCGGATTCTTCGCCGCTATCAAGCTCCCCGAAGAAGGCGAGCACTATGTCCTGGGACACGAACGCACCTTCCAGGGACCTGTCGATGACCGCATCAAACTCACCGAAGCTACCGAAGCCAATCTCGGCGCTGTGTTCTGCCTCTACAACGACCACACGCAAGCCCTGAAAAATTTCATGGGCCAGATGGACACCCGCGACCCGGACGGCATAGCCCACACCATCGACGGCGTGACCCAGGAATTCTGGATTGTGGAGGATGACCCATCCGTAAACGAATTCTTTCAAGGACAGACCCTCTACATCGCTGACGGGCACCACCGCTTCCAGACCGCCTGCGCCTATCGTGATGCACAACGCATCGCCAATCCCGACGCAGGTACCCGGCCCTACGACTACGCCCTCATGGGCTTCGTCGCCTTTGACGATCCCGGACTCAAAATCTATCCCCCCCACCGCGTAGTAGAACTACCCGGCGACTTCGATGCCGACGCCTTTATGGAAAGTCTTGCAAAATGGTTCACTATTGAAGCCATCGAAGACGGCCTCACCGACCAGGTGGAAACCGCCCCCGGAGAATGCGTCATGGGTATCGTGCTGCCCGGCAAGCCAGACCACCTGCTCACCCTCAAAGAAGGCGACCGCGTTCCCTTCCTCGGCGACGACCGGGGCCCCTCCTGGCGCGACCTCGATGTGGCCGTGCTGCACCGTGGCATCATTGCCAATATCATGGGCATCCCCGAAGAAACCAAACACAGCTACGAAAAAAGCCTCGAAGGTGCTCTGGCTGCCGGGAATCGCGGGGACAGCATCGCATTCATCCTCCGCGCCACCAAGGCGAGTCAAATTTGCGCCTGTGCTGAAGCAGGCGAACCCATGCCCCAGAAATCCACCTACTTCTTCCCCAAGCTCCCCAGTGGCGTGGTCATCCATCGCTTACGCTAGTGGTGTGATTTACGCAGATGGATCATTATTCATAGCAATTCTTGCTC
>CALAXS010000715.1 GCA_937895305.1 uncultured bacterium | reverse complement strand
TGATCAGTGGTGAAATTGTGTCCACCCATAGCTTGAAGAATGGTGAGGGCCAGATTTTCACCGAGATTGAGGTTCTGGTAGAAGATACTGCAAAAGGCACCTTAAATAAAGGTACAACACAAACTTTTCGGGTACATGGTGGCATTGTAGACAATGTAGCTTCTCGTGTTAGCGAGCTGCCCATTTTTCTGGTAGGTGAAAATGTTATCCTCTATCTGCAAGACGACGACGTAAATACTTTCCGGCTTTTTGCAGGTTACCAATCCAAGATACTTGTAATCCCTGATGAAGTGACTTCAAAAAACTATATGCCCATTGATTCTGCACTCATTGAAGACAGTGCAATTCTTCAAAAAGGCATCGAAGATGCTGAAGAAGTAACAAAGCGAAAGCAGGGCGATATCACACATAGCCATGATGCTGACAAGGGTGGACACACTGAGCAGCAAATGGTACTGATAGCCGTGGAAGATTATATGACCCATGTGCGCCAGGTTGAGCGCGAGAAACGTCGTCAGAAGTAGAGCAATTACAATACCTTACGAAAACCGCGAAGACTGGATATTCGCGGTTTTTGGTTGCCGGCATGAGAACAGTCCCATTGAGATTCCCTAAATCAATGGGCTACACTACACGGCGTGGCAATCCAAATCAGGTGTCAACCCCGAGTGCCCCCTGTACGTTGGTATATGTGGCAGGAACTCCTTGCAAGACAACAGCTTAGTGCACCTGAAGAACACAACATAACAATCCCATAGAAAGCATACATGGTCCAGGGACTTCTCATACGACAAATTTTCCTTTTCATTGATGTGATCCTCGCGGTTGGCATTGTCGTAGCCGCGCCCTTCGTCGTCCTCTCTGCTGTGGGGAAAGGCCCCGATATTGCCACCCTTCTGGCAGACAAGGCAAAAGCACCCACAGACGAATTGGCTATCAACAGTGTGGCTCACGTCGGCCCGGCATCCACCTACAGCACAATCCTCAGCAACGGCCTCTTTGGCGATGCAGGTCGTTTCAATAAAGATGCTGCGCCAGTCGCTCCACCAGTGGAACCCTCAAAGGAAATAGAAGAAACCACACTTGACCTCCGGCTCATCGGTACCACAGTGGCAGCCAAACATTCCTCGGCCATTATCGAAAATATGGAAGACAGCATGACGGGTATTCATTTCCTTGATAGAGTAATCGCTGAGAATGTAACCTTGATCGAGGTGAAGCAACGTGAAGTTATAATCCTGAATGAACGCCTTACACCACCCGCGACACAAAAACTTTCCATGGACGAACAGCCCGATACGCCCCTTGTGGGCCGGGTGGGGGGCGTAAAGCCCAGAGTCAATATAGCACAGAATCAAGTCGTCGAATTGAATCGCAACGAAATGATTCAGGAACTCTACGCTTCCTACGCCGATCTGGTGACCAAAGTGAAACCGGAAGTGGTTACCGACAATAACGGGAAAGTCATCGGCTATACCGCACAGAACATTTCTCAAATCCCCATAGCCAAGAAACTTGGCCTTAGCGATGGCGACGTACTTCAATCCGTCAATAACGAAAATATAGACTCCGAACAAAAGATCATGCAACTGGTCCAGAAATACCGGAATGCCGGCTCCGTACGTATTGGCATAATCCGCAACGACCAACCTAAAATAATCACTTACAATCTCAGATAGCCCCTGCCACAAAGTGGCATAGCCCCATAAAAATCAGTACAGTATTCATTGGATTAAAACAAAGTTTTCAGCACAAAACGATAGGGAAAACTACCATGCAGATTTGCCTGCGCACATTGACCCGGACCCTTGCCTGTACCCTGCTCAGCGCAATGCTCATCCACGCTACACTTTATGCGCAGGATCAGCCCCTCGAAGATGCCCAAAGTGAAGGCGAGGAAATTGTGCAGGAAGCAGAAGGTGTTGAAGATGTAGATGACGTAGAAGAAATGGACGATGTAGAAGAAATGGAAGAAGTAGAAGGAATAGAAGTCCCGGAAAATGCTGCGACCACCACAACACCCGCGCCCCAGAGGCCGGCAGCGCCTCTCACGCGACCCAATCGGCCTGTACCCCGCCCCACAGCACAGCTCAATGCTCCCCGTCCCCGGCCTGGTCGCCCACAGATGAATCAGCCCCAGCAACGCGTTTCAACCAATCCCATGGCCCCCGGAGCAGCTAATGCAGAATCCACATCTACCTCCACTGCAACTACCTTCGATTTTAATGGCACCGAACTCAAGCAAGTAATCGAATCCATCGCGATTCTCACAGGGAAAAACTTTGAGATAGTTTCCCAGAATGTCACACAGCCCGTGACCCTCATAACCCACGAAGAGATCCCGCCGGAACTTGCCTTTGAGATCCTCGAATCCATACTCGCCTCCAAGCAGATGCGTATCATCGAAACACTGGATGGGAATTTATATAAAATTGTGGATGATGGCACCAAGCCCAGCGATAAACTGGATGTAAGTTATTCCCTGGATGAATTGCCCGATGGCTACGACGGATTACACACCTACGTTGTGGGTGTGAAGTATGCCAGTGCGGAAGAGCTCAAAATGGCACTGGAGATTTTTGGTTCTGGACCAAGTCTGAGCAGTGTCAATGTCTATAACCCCACAAACACCCTGATTATTACCGATACAGCCGATGCCATCCAGCGGATGGCGGAATTTCTTGAGCTTGCAGATGTGCCAGGGTATGAAACTGAAATGGAAATCTTTGTCCTGGAATATACACGGGCCGAAGTTATAGTAGATCAGCTGAATCAGGTACTGCTGGACGAAGCAGGGGGACAAAGTGCGCCCGGTCAACCCGGTCAATCCCGCCGCATACAACCCACACCTACCCGTGTCGGTACCCGTCCTGTACGCCCTGCAGTACCGGGGGCTACATCCCAGGTCATTGGTGCCCAGGTGGAAATCCTGCGGATGGTTCCTGACGAACGCCTGAATGGACTCATTGTAGTTGCCAATATAGGTATGATGGAACGGGTACGCGATCTCGTAGAACGGCTTGATACCCCTACCCCCTACGAAGCCAATAACCTGCACCTTTATGAACTCCTTAATGCCGATGCAGAAATGGTGGAACAGGCACTCCAGCCCCTCATCAGTACTGCACCACGTCGTCGTGCTGGTGGCGGTGCTGCTGCAGGTGGGGCAGCAGGGGGTGCACAGGCCGCCGATGTGCAACCCTTTGAACAACAGGTGCAGCTCACCCGCTACGAGCAAACCAATTCTCTGCTCATCGTAGCTTCACCCCAGGACTACAAAACACTGGAAGCTTATATCGCACGTCTCGACGTACCCCAGCGCCAGGTTCATCTCGATGCTATTGTTATGGATGTAACCCTCAATGACAACTTTGTCGTGCAGGTCGATGCTGCACAAATTACCGGGAACGATGGTTTTGCAGTTACCAGTACCGGCCTCATATCCAGCATGGCCCCAGGTGCTTCGGCGGGTGGAATTGATCCCACTGATCCGCTGGGTTCAATAAGTACAGTGGCGAATAACATTGTTACTGGTGCCTTTGGCCTGGGTGCCGGTGGCGGACTCACCACCGGTGTATACAAGGATCTCACAGTTGAAGTAAATGGCATTTCCGTAGATCTACCCTTTGTACCCTTGCTCTTTCAAGCCATTGAGACCGTGTCCGAACTTGAAGTTCTTTCCCAGCCCAGCCTTATGACCCTGGACAATGAAGAAGCATCCTTTACCGTGGGGCAGGAAGTACCTTTTGTAACCAATCAACGACGCTCTACCAATGATAATCAAAATAATAACAACTTCGGCGGTTTTGGTAATTTTAATAACATCACCCGTGAAGACGTGGGGGTAAAGCTTT
>CALAXS010000714.1 GCA_937895305.1 uncultured bacterium | reverse complement strand
AGGGTGAACAAGGGAGCACAGCCCACCTTCAAGCAGGTCATGAAGGGCATGGAATTCCTCCAGAAGCATGCGGTCGAGTTCAACACCCTCACCTGCGTGCAGCGTCACAACAGTACCAAGCCCCTGGAAGTCTACAAGTTTCTCCGTGATGCGGGCAGCACCTACCTGCAATTTATCCCCATTGTCGAGCGACTCTCTCAGGAAGCCACCCCCGAAGGCTTAACCATGCTCACACCCGACATCGATCTGGACGCTACGGTAACGCCCTGGTCGGTACGTCCCCAGGAATTCGGCACTTTTCTCAGCACGGTCTTTGATGAATGGGTACGTCGCGATGTAGGCCGCACCTTCGTCCAGATTTTTGATGTGGCACTTCAGGCCTGGTGTGGCATGGAGCCCTACCTCTGTGTATTTCGCAAGACCTGTGGTGATGCCATGGCCATGGAGCATAACGGCGACCTCTATTCCTGTGACCACTTTGTCTATCCCGAGCACAAGCTTGGAAACATCATGGACGAAACGCTAAATAAATTGGTGGATTCTACACAGCAGAAAAAATTTGGACAAGATAAGCTGGACACGCTGCCGGACTATTGCCGGGAATGTCCGGTAAACTTTGTCTGTAATGGCGAATGCCCCAAACATCGCTTCATCAATACCCCGTCCGGTGATCCTGGATTGAACTATCTCTGTACCGGATACAAACACTTCTTTACACACATCAACCCCTACATGCGCTTTATGGCCCAGGAATTGTCACAGCAGCGTCCCCCGGCCAATGTCATGTCGTGGACGCTACAACAAGACATGAAAGCCGCTGGCAAGACTGAACCCGGTCCCAACGACCTCTGTCTCTGTGGTAGTGGCCGCAAGTTCAAGAAATGTTGTGGCCATCGATAATGAAGTGCCCTCTCCCCCATGCTATTATCTTGCTGATGTTCTTCGCTTGCAGTTTCGCCCAGGCTGCCACAGTGGAAACAGTTGGGTCGGACACCCTTCAACTACGTCGCTGGTTCCTGCACTTTGGCGGGGTGAATGCCTATCCCAAGATGGAGAGTGAAGGCGTTGTCGACTATTTTGACGGGGCCATGAAATTGCTCGCACCTGGTTATGATGATGTGAAGACTATTGGCGACCTGCGGGACCAGCATTTACTCTGGCCGCCACAGATTGGCGTTGGGTATGTTCTGTCACCCCGCTGGGTAGTTGCCATGCAGCTGGGCTGGAGCGAGGGCAAAGTGCGAACCAAAGATGACGATACCAGTATTTTTCTACTCCCTCTACATACAGACTTCGAGATTAAACGGGGTGCCTGGTTTGTAGGTGCTAATCTTGAGTTTTTCCCATGGAAGGTATCACAACAGCGTGAATATGCAGGCTGGAAGGACCGTATAAAAAAGGGACACGCCCCTATGTGGGCGTGAGCCTTACCCATACCTATGCCTGGTATCGGGCCAAGGCGAAGATCCAATTGCGTCCCTTCAACAATCTGGGCATAACGGTCAAGGACGACTGGCATGTGAATAGTCTCAATGTTCATGCCGGTCTGGACATCCCCTACAACACCTACAATGGTGTGTTGATCAATTT
>CALAXS010000713.1 GCA_937895305.1 uncultured bacterium | reverse complement strand
AACTGGCGCGATAAAGTTTCGTGTGTTCGGGTCTTCCCCCGCAGCTGCCTGATAAGTCAGCACACCCGATGCTTCATCCAGATACCATTCGCCCGTTGCGTCTACAAACGCCAGGGCATTTTCGATGTAGGCTGGCTTATGGGGACTCGCACTGGTCGCATTGCCATGCCCCACCCAGCCCATAGGATTCTTGAGTGTGAGGCTTGTATCGCTGGAGGAAACAATGCCCACCCGTGAAATTGACCAATTCTGGAACATCACCAGTTCGGCATCCATGCCGGAAAAGTCCTTGATACCCGGCGATGTCTCCAGCACGATGGTTCTTAAATCCTCAGAGACCTCTTTGACCTGCATCAGTTCGGGACTATTGGGGAAACGCCCTCGCGTTAAGCGTTCACCATCCACAAAGAGCTGGCGGAATTTCCAGTCCCCGGACGCGACCTCGGGCAAGGTGACCGCCCAACGATTATCCCCCGCTGCGGTCCAGCCTGATATGGGTCTGCCCCCGGAAATCAGTACAGGCTTTTTCGATTCAGCGACATAACGTACCTGATGCTGTTCCGTCCCCGAGTCCTCCGGGCCAAAGCACAAGGGCCCTTCCAGAAAATAGGTACCTTCATGGACATGCACAAGGACGTCTTCAGCCAGGCCAGCACCCACGACCTCGCGTACTGCCGACTGCGCACGCTGCAACGTCGCAAAGGGTGCTTCGACAGTACCGGATTGACCATCGTCACCCGTGGGGGCTACATGGAATTCCAGTGCGAAGCCCACAGGCGCTACCAGCAGAACCAAGATCAATAGACCTGCAACACCAAAACAAGATTGAGTAGAAAACATGTTCAAAATCCCCGGCTGTCCAACAGTTAGAATTCCATCATACCCCTTCACTTGAATAAATGGTAGCGTACAGGCTGTAATGGCATAATCAACACTTGACCTATCAGACTACCCATCGGAGTTCCATTTCAATGAAGATGTTAATACCCACCAGGATTGCCGGGCTGCTGATACTTGTTTTATGCCTCACACCAGCCCACGCAGAAGAAATAAACCAGGTCCACGGCGAGAGTCTGGTTCTGGTCGGGACAGAACCCGCTCGACTCTGGTTTCCAAAGATTCGTCCCAAAAGTGTTTCGGTGCGCAGTACCTATGAACCCGATGAGGACACAACCATCCAATACGAATTGGGCAAGGATTACACCCTCGATGCCACGGCAGGGACCCTGACCCGGACCCCGGATTCACGTATCCCCGATTTCAGCACCAACGTTCTCTATGGACAGCAAGACTTTGACCATAGTAAATTTCCCGGTTTTGGTAATACCGCCTTCTTCGTTTTTGTGGACTA
The DNA here is from genome assembly GCA_937895305.1 of uncultured bacterium. GTDB lineage: Bacteria > Hydrogenedentota > Hydrogenedentia > Hydrogenedentales > JAEUWI01 > CALAXS01. The sequence continues at coordinate 20,089 of CALAXS010000713.1, read as the reverse complement.
CAAGACTAAAGCGGGTACAGCTCTCTGCGCACCCAGCGACCAGGCCGCGTTCCTTCCCAAAACCCGCGCCAAGCTCACGAAAGGAGGACCATTCAAGCTCCTCGTCTTTGGCGACAGTATCTCCGCGGGGGGTGATGCGACCAAGGTATCTCATCGCTTCCAACAACGCTATGCCAAACACCTGGCCGAACAATTCCCCAAGGCTGAAATAACAGTGGAGAATGGGGCAACCGGGGGTGACTCTACCCACACAGGGTTGCAACGCATCGAAGATAAAGTGCTCACACGCAGTCCTGACCTCGTACTTGTTGGTTTCGGCATGAACGACCACAATATAAACGGCGTTGCCCCGGACAAGTTCACAGAACTGCTCACCACCATCATCAACCAGATTCGGGAACGCACCGATGCCGAGATTATCCTCCTCTCCACCTTTCCGCCCAATCCTGACTGGAAGCACAGTTCTCACCGAATGGATGTATATGCCGCAGCAACACAACAGGTCGCTGACGAACAATCGACCGCCTATGCTGATGTGTACACAGCGTGGATGAGCGTGCTGGAGCGCAAAGACCGCCACAGCATGTTGGGGAACAACATCAATCACCCCAACGATTTTGGTCACTGGATCTATGCTGAAGTTCTAAAGAGCATCCGCTTTTAAAACTGACGAAGTGTATGAATATGAAATACAAATCCATCACGCGCCGGGCCTTCGCAAAACCGCAGTGACCGCACTGCTCGCTCCCGCCATCAACTACCGTGCGCCCTGGGCGATAACGTCATAATGGCACCACACACATCGTCATTCCCGCGAAAGCGGGAATCCATGTACACCCTGTCAAAGCATACTCGCTATGCAACCTGGATCCCCGCTTTTCGCGGGGATGACGTTTATCGTTCCATAAGAAATATCGTCAGCAGACTTTCAGTCTGGAGCTAAAAGTCTGTCTCGGAACATTTTCAACATAACTGTAGCCCCTCAACCTGCCCGTCATAGCGAGGAGCGCAGCGACGTGGCAATCTCTTGCTCGTGATGACTTAAGGAGTGGAAGGGGATACATTTCAACTTTAACGTGCTCTAACGTCAACCTTTTCTGCAAGTACAAGATTCGCAAGATAAGCCGCAACCAGATTCACCAACAGGGACACGGGCCCGATCCACTGGAAGCTGATGGGGTCATAGCCCGTCTCCGGGTCATAGCCAAAGATAGGCCCGGAGAAAGCAACCAGTACCGCAGAAAGAACACCGAAAAACCAGCCCACCCAAACCGCAGCAGGGCGGGTATGGGGTGCAAAGACCGCAAAGAAGAACAGGGCAAATATGGGGGTTACCAGGAGGTTGGTGGTTTTTCCTGTTATGGCGGTGTAATTGCCCGGGATGCTATCCATAAACGAACTTCCCACCACCACTATAGCCCCTACCGCAAAAGCCAGACAACGTGCGACCAACACATGTCCCCGTTCTGTTTTCGGATGATAGCCAAAGCGTTCCATAAAATCCGTCATCACTACCGCGGTAATGGAATTTACTCCGGAATCAATGCTCGACATGGCAGCGGCAAACATGGCCGCAACCACCAGCCCGGAAATCCCGGCAGGCAAGTGAAAGGCAATGAACCGGGGATAGATACTGTCTGCATTGGCTTTCAGATCCATATCTTGACCAAGGGCTTCGGGATGGGCCTGGAAATACCCCAACAACGCCAGACCCACAAAGGCCAATGTGGTTGTGATTACGGCGGTTACTCCCAGCTGTGTTAAATACGCACGCCGCGCCGTGCCTGTATCGCGTGTTGCCATGAAACGCTGCACCGAAACCTGATCCCCCGCTGCGGTGCACACATAATAAACGACGATACTGATAAAGGTGCCCAGCACGGTAAGGCGTGTCGCAGGATCAAAGCTTACTAACGGCTGCGAATCCCAATGGGTCTGCCACTGTGTCGGTATCCACCCGAATCCCCCCTGGTCCCAGGTCACTACGCCGATGACCGTAACCGCACCGCCAAACAACAACACGGTTTGCACAAAATCTGTAATGACCACCGCCCGCAAACCACCCAGAGAGGTATACAACACCGCGACAAAACCCGTCACCAGGACAATATACGGAATCCAGTCCTCCCCCACACCCATCATCATGGACATGGCCTTTGCTGCGAGAAATACCAGCAGTGACATCCACACCAGTCGCAGACCCAGAAACATGACCGCGCCCAGCATGCGGATACTCAGCCCCAGGCGAATCTCCAGCAATTCATAGGCACTCGTCAAACGGAACTGCATATATACCGGCAAGATAAAATAGGCCACAATGCCATAAGACACGGGCAAGGCCAGCAAGCTGACCAGATAGATGGGCCCTTTCCCCAAGACCTCGCCGGGAATGGACAGATACGAGATAGTGCTCAACAGCGTGGCGAACAACGAGACCCCGATGAGGAACCACGGCATGTTGCCACTACCTACAAAATATTCCTTCGTACTTTTCTGTCGCCGCCCGTAGTACCAGCCCAGGCCAAGCGTGGAACAGCCATAGATGACAATGATAAGCCAATCGATTGGCTGAAGCCCTGCAGCCGATACGACCATACCTATACTTTCTCAAGGGCGTCGAAGGCGGCCCCCGAACTATCCAGCATATTTTTCAACGCCATGAAATCACCACCATGAACCAGTAGCTGGGCACCCATGTCGCGATACCAGATTAGGGACTCCGGCGCAGCTACAGGAATACCCCAGGCTTTCCCATGTTTCGCTGCTGCCTGCGCCACCAGCTCAATAGCGAGCTCCAGTGTAAGACCACTGGTGTCATGACGAAGCCGTAGCCCAAGGTCCCCCGGCCCGACGAATAATCCGGCCACACCCTCTACCGCAGCAATGGCCTCCACATTCGCCACCGCTTCCGGTGTCTCAATCTGCACCACCAGAAAAGTTTCCTCATTCGCTGCGGTTGTGAACTCCACTACATCCGGTGTGCCATAGCCCGCATCCAATCCAACACCATCAATACCCCGATCGCCCAGGGGCGGAAACTTCACCGCCTGAACCAGCGCCTCCGCCTTCTCCACCGTGGACACATGCGGAATCAACAAGCCGCTTGCCCCATCTTCCAGATAACGATACAGTCCCGTCTTCTCCAGCGTGGGCGCGCGTAGCATACAATCAATATCCGCCAGATGGAAATGCGTTAACAGGGACTGCACCTCACGGTTATCCATGGTGCGATGCTCCAGATCCAGCCAGATGCAGTCATAGCCCGCTGCTGCGGCCTGGTGCACATACTCCGGGATAAAATGTCCCAGATTACAGGTACGCACCACTTCACCTGCCCGAATTTTTTCAAGAGTCCTGCTACGACGCATATTGCCCACTTCCTGTTGATAGAGTTAGCCCGGTAAAAAAATGCCAAGCCAATTGTAATCGCTACACCACCTATGGTCAATGCCTATCACCGAATCCTCTATAAAGCATCCTATGCATGCACATGAATTTTAATATTTTGCGCTCCAAGGTTTAATTGTGCATAGTGCTACGAAATTGGATTCGACCTGATGCCGGATTTAAATAAGGTTCCTTATAAACAAACAGTGGAGAAATTGACCTGTGAGAAATTTTAAATTGATGACATTGGCAGTAGCGTTCGCAGTATTGACTGTCCTGAGTGGATGTGCGACTACAGGGGGTGGACAAAGTGATGAAGAGTCCGTTGCAGCGACAGTGGCAGCCTATACGACCGCAATGGAAGCCAATAACCTGGAACAGATGATGGCACAGGTTTCCGAAGACTTTGAAGGTCAAGACGGTATCGGAAAAGCAGAGCTCAGCGACTTCCTTGAGAATGCTATTGATATGGGCTATCTGGAAGGTGCGACCTTGAGCAATGAAGATGCAGAGACTACCATCGAAGGGGATACCGCTTCGATTATGGGACTCTATCTTGAAGGTGACATGGGCGCAATGACCCTGGATATGGACTTGAAAAAAGAGGCGGATGGCACATGGCGTATCGTCAGTATGGACGCACAGTCCTGAGCCAAATCAGTTTTTTAACGAACACCTCATCGTACCAATACGATGGGGTGTTTTTTTGTGGCGATGTATCCAGCCCCTGCCCCTTGTAACTCGCATTATGCAGCTGACCCGTAATTCCCGTATAATAGGGACCTGGTTTTTTCATTACAGGACAGCCCATGGTGCAGCATTTTACGTATACCCCGAATCCAGACATCGCTTTCGCGGTGATTATGCTGCATCCCGGTTGCAACATGACCTGCACCTTCTGCGTCACCGATAATTCTTTCTCTTCCATGACCTGGAAACAGGCCACCCATCTCCTGGACCGTTTCGAAGGCACCGCTATCGAAGGGGTGGTACTCGGCGGTGGTGAACCCCTCACCTGGGAACCGGGGGTGTTTGAACTGGCACAGGAAGCGAAGCATCGCGGCTTCCACGTCCAAATCGGGACCAACGGCATCGCGCTCCCCGATGATTTTGTAACTATCGAATCCGTGGATCGCTATGTGCTGCCTCTCGACGCGATAGATGAAGATTTACACGATACCCTCCGCATATATCGCAAGGGTCACTACAGCGTGATTATGGATCGCCTTGAAAAACTGCGCGCAGCGGGTAAAGCGGTGACGGTATCCACCGTGGTCACCCAACAAAACAAAGACAGTCTCCCCGACCTCGCTGCCTTTCTAAGCGACTACACGAAGCGGGGTGGGGCCCTGCATGCCTGGCACCTCTACAAGTTTGTGCCCGAAGGGCGTGGTGGTAAAAAGAACGCCCATGCCCTCTACCTGAGCAATGAAGAATATGACCAGGCCTGTGCGCAGGCCCGACAGATAAAAATCGATTGCCCCATCTACAAGCGTAAAGATATGTTCAATTCAAAAACGGTGGACTTCTTCTGGGCCGAAGGCGATGCAATGCGCGCCTGTAGCCAAACCAGCGCTGTCGGTACAGCGCAGCAACCGCTTCATACCTGCGAAACCTACACCTTCCTGCCCCAACCCGCCTAAGCCGATTCCGGCTTCATCACCGTAAAGAGCCGTGCCGACCGACCCAGTGTCTTCAAGGCGGGTTTTCCAAATCCAGCATCCCCGGCCCACGCCTCAAATTCATCGACGCTGTAGGTATTGCCCCCGCCGGTATGCAGAAACATGTGCAGACCAAACAGCAAACTGAAAGCGGGTCCCTGCCGATCCTCATCCACGATGAAATCCTTCACCATCAGGGTGCCCCCCGGCTCCAAGGCGTCAAAACATTTTCTAAACACCTGCGCGGATTCCACTGCGGATAGCCCGTGAAACAGATTGGACACCCAAATCAGATCATAACCATCACCCATAGCATCAGAAACACAATCCCCCGACAGAAAAGTGCATCGGTCTGCAAGTTGTGTCGATGCTATTCGTGCCTCTGTAACATCGAGCACCGATTGTAAATCGAAGAGCGTAGCCGCTAGCACAGGATTGGCCCCCAGAAACGCGCGCGTACACTGACCTGCGCCACACCCCAAATCCAGCATAGAGCGATACCCTGAAAAATCGACCGCCTCCAGCACTTCCCCCACCGTGAGATTCCCCAACTCCTCCATAGCGTCCACATAATCAATAAACTCCGCCGTGCCCGCAATATGGTGCCCCACCCGGATGCCATGGCCCGACTGCAGACTCTCCTCCAGTCGGTCCCACCGCCGTTTGCAATGTCCCGTATGCCGCAAGAATGCCGTCAACGGCTCGGGACTATCACAACAAAGATGGCGCGTAGTAATTGCGGTGTTTTCATAGCGATCCGCTTTTCGGTCCACATAGCCAAGGGCCACCAGTGTATCCAGAAACAAGCCCGTGCCCCGTGTGTCCCACCCTTTATCCGTCGCAATAGCCTCTACCGATACAGGTTTCCTGAGCAAATCAAAGATACCCGCATCATTCGCCAGTAACAGCACTTGGGAACGCTCGAAAAGACTCGCGGTACGGGTAATCTGTTCGGATGTTATAGGACGATCTGCCATTGCTGCATACTCATGGGTTGTATTTTCAGGAAGTGCATGCACACGCCAGCACCAGTATAACCCCATAGGGGGCGGAGAAAAAGTCTCCATCAAAGGTGTGTAAACGGACGCTTTTTGCTACACTATAAAAATAAATGGGGGAGATATCATTATGACTAAAAATATGGAAGCACAATCCAATCGCCATCGTGGCTGGTTTTTTGCGGTCCTGCTGCTACTCATAACGGGCATGACACTGACCCCGGCCCATGGGCAGTCGGATGCCAAAGCAGAGGGCATTCAAAGTGGTACAGGCCATCGCTTCGCTGCGACGGACTACTCTGGCCAAAAGGTATTCATCGTGGATGCCACGGGCAAAGTTGAATGGGAATACGAGAAGGCCGGTTCCTGCAACGATCTATGGGTACTCCCCAACAACAACCTGCTGTTTAATACCGGGAATGGCGTACTGGAAATCACGCCAGACAAAGAAGTGGTTTTTGAATACAAGTCCAAGAGCGAAATTTATGCCTGCCAACGCCTCGCCAACGGGAACACCTTTATCGGTGAATGCAGTAGTGGTAAGTTGCTGGAAGTTACCCCCGACGGAAAAATCGCATTTGAACTTCGGCTCCTTCCTAAAGGTAAAGATGGGGGCCACCTCTATATGCGTAATGCCCGTAAACTGGACAACGGCAATTATCTTGTGACGCACTATCAACAACAACTGGTCAAAGAATATGCGCCCGACGGAAAAGTCGTGCAGAAGTTCAAAGCACCCGGCGGTCCCCACAGCGCAGCACGTCTGCCTAACGGAAATACCCTCATCGCCTGTGCAGATATGCAGAATAATGCCATGCTCATCGAAGTGAACCCAAACGGCGAGACCGTTTGGTCTGTCACCAGCGATGACCTGCCCGGTATCACACTCTGGTTCCTGACGGGATTTCATCGTCTGCCCAACGGCAACACCGTTCTGTCCAATTGGCTTGGCCACGGGCATTTTGGTGAAGCCCCGCACATTATTGAAGTAACTCCTAACAAAGAAGTAGTGTGGACTTTCCAGGATCACAAAACCATGAAAACCATTTCCAGTGTGCAAATGCTGGATGTGCCGGGTGACCCAATCCTAGGTGAAGTCATTCACTAACAACTGTACAGAAAAGAGACAAAAAATGACCTCGATTAATGCTGATAAAAGTGTCGGGCAATTGGTGGGTGAGCGCATAGCGCGGGCAAGCGTCTTTGAAGCGTATGGTATCGACTTTTGTTGTGGTGGTCAGCAATCCCTTTCAGCGGCCTGTTCCGAAAAAGGGATTGATCTTGACGAAGTGCTGAGTAAGCTCGCCGTAACGGATGCAGAAAAACCACAAGACGATGCTACTGATTATTCCGCAATGGCCCTCGACCAATTGGCCGACCACATTGTTTCCACCCACCACGCATATCTGGGTCGCGAACTGCCACGGCTCACAGAAATGGCCGGGAAAGTCACCCGGGCCCACGGCGAAAAGGACAGTCGACTCAGTACGGTGGAAACGACGTTACAAGCACTGAGTGACGAACTCACCTCCCACATGATGAAAGAAGAACGCATTCTATTCCCGGCCATCCGCGAACTGGCACAAACCGAGGGCCTGCCCCAGATGCCCTGCGGTACCCTGTCCGGCCCCATCGATGTTATGGAGCACGAACATGACAGCGCTGGCAATGCCCTGGAACAGCTCCGTAACTTAACAGACAATCACACCCCGCCCGACTGGGCCTGTAATACCTTTCGTGCGCTCCTCGCTGGAATTCATGAACTCGAACTGGACCTGCATCAGCACATCCACAAAGAGAACAACATCCTCTTTCCACGCGCACTGGAATTGGAGCAGCAAAGACAATAACGATGGAATAACATAACAGGAGATAGTCATGAAGCGACTCCGTGGATGTTTCAAAGGGTGCCTGACCGTAATCTTTATCCTGGTCGTAGTAACCTTGGCCTGGCAATATTGGCCCGTTTTTGTCGATATTCCCGAGGGTGGTCCCATCGCGGACAGCTGGATAGACTATGGCAATGACCGCGGTGGCATGCGCTATTCTCCCCTGGAACAGGTGAATAAAGAAAACGTCAAGGGCCTGAAAATTGCCTGGGAATACCACACAGGCGACGTGTCCGATGGCCGGGGCGACATCCCCTCCACCACTGCCTTTGAATCCACGCCGTTACTTGTCGAAGGCATTCTCTACGTGGTGACCCCCTTCAATTGCGTCATCGCGCTGGACCCTGAAACGGGTGCGGAGCAATGGATCTATGATCCCAAGGTCGACATCAAAGGGGGGCACTATGCCAACCAGTTAACCACACGCGGTGTGTCCTGGTGGCAAGACAAACAAGACGACACAAATCAACGCATCTTTATCGCCACAAACGATGCACGACTCATCGCCATTGATGCGCAGTCCGGTAAGCCCTGCGAGGACTTCGGGAAAGCAGGGACGGTGGACCTGAACGAAGGCGCGGGTGAACAACGCTGGAAAGGCGAGTATCAGGTCACCTCCCCTGCCGCTATCGTAGGCGATACCGTGGTGGTCGGTTCCGCTGTAAGCGACAACGATCGTGTGACTGCGCCCAGTGGCGTAGTGCGTGCTTTCCATGCACGCACGGGTGAACAACGTTGGGCCTGGGATCTGCGCCCGCCCAATGCCGACCCGCCACCGGAAATGCTGTCGGACCAGGGATTCATGCTCGGCACCCCCAACGTCTGGGCACCCATGACCGCTGACGAAGAACGGGATATGGTTTTTGTACCCACAGGCAATCCGTCACCCGATTACTATGGCGGCTTGCGCAATGGCGCAGATTTCTATGGCAGTTCAGTCGTTGCCCTCAAGGGTAGCACCGGTGAAATCATCTGGCACTTCCAGACCGTACACCACGACCTCTGGGATTTCGATGTGCCCTGCCAACCCACCCTCATGGACCTGGAGCATAACGGCGAAACCATCCCTGTGGTTATCCAGGCCACCAAGATGGGTATGCTTTTCACACTCCATCGCGAAACAGGTGAGCCCATCTTTGAAGTAGAAGAACGCCCTGTGCCCCAGTCCACGGTACCCGGTGAAATGACTTCACCCACACAGCCCTTCCCGGTAAAACCACCCCCACTGGTTCCCCATACCCTTGGCCCGGATGATGCCTGGGGCGTTTTGGGATCAGATACTACCGCCTGTCGCGAGATGCTGGAAGCCTATCACTTTGAAGGCATCTACACCCCACCGCAACTCAACAAGACCACGCTCATGTATCCCGGTAACGGTGGTGGTTCCAACTGGGGCGGCATAGCCGTTGACCCGAAACGTCAGATTGTAGTCGCCAACACCCTCAACCTCCCCTTCACTGTTATGCTTGTTCCGGGCGAAGATGTGCCTCGCTTGCGCAAGGAACAACCCGAAAAAGAAATTGCACAACAAGCAGGCACACCCTATGGAATGATTCGACACCGTTTACTTTCCCCGCTTGAACTTCCCTGTAATCCGCCCCCCTGGGGTACCCTGGCGGGAGTGGACATGCGTACAGGTGAAATCGCCTGGCAGGTACCTCTCGGTACTGTGCGTGATATTGCTCCCGTACCAATCCCGTGGAAACTGGGCGTGCCCAACTTGGGCGGTCCCCTTGCAACCGCAAGTGGGCTGATCTTTATAGGTGCAGCCATGGACGACTACCTGCGCGCCTTTGACACCGATACAGGTGAGGAACTCTGGAAAGGCCGCCTTCCCGCCGGGGGCCAGGCCACCCCCATGACCTACCGTCTTCGCGAGGACAGCAAGCAATTCGTCGTCATCGCGGCAGGGGGTCACGGGCGGGCAGGTACCACCCTCGGCGATTCCGTGGTAGCCTTTGCAATACCCGGTAATTAGTTAGTGATTTAAAATATAGATTTATATCCGATAAAACGGTAGTATGGCACCCAAGATTGGAGGACTGGGTACCATGATGAATAGGAGGACGGATACCGCAGATCCGGAAAGTGCAACCCAACCAGAATATAAATCCGTGGATCTGGTGGGCTTGCGTCTTGTAGCCCTCAATCGTGCGCTTTGGGTGTTATCCCCATTAGGAACCTTTGTCGTATTGGTTGCCATTGCGGACGAATACAGCAAAGGCCGGCTGGTAATGGTGGGCTTCTATTTAGGCCTGTTAATGATTCTGGTATTGATCGCAACCCTTCAGCGACTGGGATACATCATTCGTGCTTCCACACTGCTCGCCGTGTTGTATTTGTTGTCTGTCTCTGAACTGTTACTATTTGGTATAGTCAGTCTTGCGGATGTTACCTTTCTCATGTTTGTTCTGTTTGCCGGGGTCTTTTTCACCTTCCGTATTGGTATTGCAGCACTGTGCCTAAGCCTTGTGACCATTGTGTGCATAGCAAGCTTCTATATCGGCGGTGCCATTACGGTCGTACGTGTACAACAAAGCATATCCCTGGATATTAGTAACTGGTTTACGACAAGCATGTTGTATACCCTCCTGGCCATGTGTGGACTCATGATGTTTCAACTCCTGATAAACAAACTGGAGAAAAGCCTTAAGTCTCACCAACAGCTTGTAATCGATTTACAGGCAACACAGGCTACATTGCTACAGAAAATTGCTGATCATAAACTGACCAGCGAAGAATTACAGACCAGCGATGACTATGTGCAAACCGTCATAGAATCTACTGTGGACGGTATTCTGGTTGTGGATAAATCCGGGAATATCAAGCACGCCAATAACAGATTTATGGACATGTGGTGTATCCCCGACGAATTACGGGGTACGGATAAGGATGAAGAACTACTTAAACACGTGGTAGGTCAGCTGAAAGACCCGGAAGCATTTCGCGATAAAGTCGATACGCTATACAAGAACAACATAGAAGATTTTGATGTCCTCGTTTTCAAGGACGGGAGAATATTTGAACGCCTATCCACCCCCATCATACGACATGGTATTTATGATGGACGTGTTTGGTCTTTTCGCGACATCACCAAACGCAAAGAGGCCGAGACCGAACGCGTTCGCTTGATGATGGCCATCGAACAGGCAGAAGAGACCATTGTCATCACCGACCCGGAAGGGGTAATCCAGTATGCGAACCCCGCCTTTGAGCGCAGTACAGGTTATACCTGCGAAGAAGCTATAGGCCAGAACCCCTCCATCCTGAAAAGCGGTAAGCATAGCTCAAACTTCTACGAAGGAATTTGGACCGCACTCCGACGGAATGAAAAATGGAGTGGCCGAATCGTTAACAGAAGAAAAGACGGCACACTCTATGACGAGGAAATGACCATCTCATCCGTTTGTGATGATACCGGTATTACAATTGGTTATGTGGCTGTCAAACATGATATTACCGAAGAGATAAAGTTGGAAACTCAACTGCGTCAATCCCAGAAAATGGAAGCGGTAGGGCAATTGGCTGGCGGCATAGCCCATGACTTTAACAATCTGCTACAAGTGATCCTGGGCTATGGTGAACTTGCATTGAACGGTGTGGATGCAGATTCATCTATTCACCAGCACCTGCAGGAAACACTGAAAGCCGCAGAGCGGGCAAAGGTACTGGTCAAGCAACTACTGGCCTTCAGCCGTCGCCAGGTGCTCGATACGAAAGATGTGGATCTCAATGATGTGATAACCGACATGATAAAAATGATCCGCCGCGTAATTGGAGAGCACATCACACTTGATACCATCGTCAACCCCGAATTGGGAATCGTCTGTGTTGATCCTGGACAAGTCGGGCAAATTCTGCTCAACCTGTGCGTTAATGCCCGCGACGCAATGCCCAAGGGGGGCACCATCACCATCGAAACCCACAATACCCGAATTGATGAAGCCTTTTGCAAGGACCATCCCTGGGCTACAGAAGGGCACTATGCACTTATGAGTGTGTCCGACAACGGTTGTGGTATGAGTGAAGAAAACATCGAGCAAATTTTCGATCCATTCTTTACCACCAAAGATCTGGGCGAAGGTACTGGCCTGGGCCTTGCGACGGTCTATGGCCTGGTGAAGCAGCACAAGGGATTGATTCACGTCTATAGCGAAGTTGATAAAGGCAGCACCTTCAAGGTTTACCTGCCCCTCGTTGAAAGTGCCGCATTGTCCGAGGGAAAAAAACCGGTCAAGCCAATGCCCGGCGGTACCGAAACGATCCTGCTGGCAGAAGACGACAAATTTGTACGCGACTTGACCGTGACTATTCTGGAAAATGCAGGATACAGCGTGCTGCTTGCAGTGGATGGTGAAGAAGCCATGCGCCTCTTCAATGAACACACCCATGAAATCAACATTGCCATTCTGGATGTAGTGATGCCCAAAGTTGGGGGTCATGCGGTCTATGAACACATCCAGAAAGCGCGGCCGGAACTCCACGTGCTCTTTTCCAGTGGCTACAGTATGAGTGCCATCCACACCAACTTTGTGCTGGCCGAAGGTTTACAACTGCTCCAGAAGCCCTATCAACGCGAAGAACTACTCAGCACGATTCGCAAAGTATTGGATAATGGACAGGAATAAGCTGACGGGTATGTCACGCATTACAACACCCCTCCTAAAGCCACTATGGTTTCAGTCGGATAGAATTTGCGCATACACCGCCATCACGGCCTTTGCTTGTGCATCAAGTGAGTAGCGTTCCTGGGCGGTGTCGCGTGCAGCACGACTCATATCACGGAGGTGGACGCGGTCTTGCATGAGTTTGTTGAGGGCTTCGAAGAGTCCCTGGGCGTGACCATCGAAGATATATCCCGTTTTTTCGTGGTCCACAATCTCGCGGAGCATGCCCCGGTCTGCAGCTACGACGGGTTTGCCCATGGCAAGGATTTCGCGTACCGCGCGACAGGTGCCGTCACTACCGGGAACGAGGTAAATACCTGCGTCTAAGGCCTTGAGCATACCCACGTAATTCTCGCCACTGATGTAGCCGGTGAAATGGACGTTGTCTTCCAGCCCCAGGTTGCGCACGGGCTGAAAGCCCACTTTTTCCTGGTTGGTACCCCGACCCACCACGATGAGGTGGGTGTTGGGATTCTGCTGGATGAGTTTATGGAGGGCATCAAAGAGGTCTTCGTAGCGACGGTGGGTCTGCATACGCGCCACGATACCCACCACAAAAGCGTCGTGAGGAATCTTGAGCCACTTGCGTCCGTCCGGAACTTCGCGTTGCGGGTCGAAACGTTCTGTATCAATAGCTCCCGGCACGACGCACATCTTGTCCGTGGGGAAGTTAAAGTTTTTCGCGTCTGCGTCCAACGCCACCTGCGCAGGTTGAATGAGGTAGTCCGTGCTCTCCAGCAATTTCCGGTTACGCGGGTTCACTTCCAGCCCGTCGCCTTCATAGCTCATGCGGATGAGGGGAATACCCAGTGCTTTGGCGACGGGTGCCGCGATAGCATGGTCATTGTTGAGGTGGCAATGGATAAGGTCATAGGGGGTGCGCTGTAAAATCTTCTTAAGTGTAGCGCGATCCTGCCAATTACGGATGGGGTTATGATGCTTCTTCAGGTGCAGGTCCAGCACAGGCTCAATGTCGCGGTCCCGCGCTGTTTCTACCACCATGTTGATGGAATCCCCAGCGTCGGGGGCACAGGCGAAATCGGCCTCTACCCCGGTAGTGCGTAAGGCAACACATAGATTCAGTGCGGGTTCAGCAGGCCCGGTCCATTTGCAGTTGCTGAACAGGTGCAAGACGCGCAGGGCCTTATGCTGCTCACCGTTGCCCATGTGCTAGACCACGACCGAATCAGACACGTCCTCGAATTTCACCGATACCATCTGCGACACACCACGCTCCTGCTGCGTCACGCCGAAGATAGCGTTGGCATGGGCCATAGTCTGCTTACTGTGCGTGATGATGATGAACTGACTACGATCCACAAAGTCGTCCACCATGCTCAGGAAACGCCCAATGTTGGCATCGTCCAACGGTGCGTCCACTTCGTCCAGCACACAGAAGGGGCTGGGCTTGGCATTGAAGATACTGAAGAGCAACGCGATAGCCGTCATGGCCTGTTCCCCACCCGAGAGGAGGGAAATAACCTGGGGCTTTTTGCCCGGAGGACGCGCTTCGATTTCGATACCACTTTCCAGCGGGTCATCTTCATTGAGCAGGTAAACCCGTGCATGGCCCCCGTTAAAGAGGCGACGGAAATAATTTTTAAAGTTCTCTGCTACATGCTCAAAGGTTTCCATGAACATGTCCAGGATAGTGCTGTCGATTTTAGCGACTACGGCCAACAAGGACTGACGTGCACGCTGCAAATCTTCATCCTGCGAACGCAGGAAGTCGTCCCGCTTTTCAAGGGACTCATACTCTTCAATGGCCATGAGGTTGACCGTACCCAGGCGCTGAATATTCTTGCGGTTCTCCTGGACCAGCTTCTCCCGTTCATCCTCATCATATTCGTCTGTACCCACATCCGATTCAGTGAGTGACGCCAGACCCAGGTTATATTCCGTGAGAATACGCTCCTGAAAAAACTCGACCTTGTCCTCTTTCTGGGTCAGACTGAGCTCCAGGCGGTGTACCTCTTTCTGGTTCGTCTGCACTTTTTCACGCAACGCCTTAAGGGACTTGGTCAGGCCCTCGTTTTCCTCAAGTATCTTTTGCTGTTCCTGCTGCGCTTCCAGTACCTTGGTGTGGGCCTCGCCCTTCGTCTCAGACAAGGCTTTGGCCCGTTCAATATGGTCCGCTGTACGCTCTGCAAGTTCCTGCTGCTTCGCCTGCATGGTGGCAACCTGCTCTTCGCGACGTTTCACTTCCGCCAGTGCCTGCTCATGTTCCTGCTGCTCACGTACCTTGGTACGTGATGCCTCCTCCATGCTTTTGGAAAGTTCAGCAAGGTGCACCCGCAAGTCAGCCAGTTCATCGCCAAAGGTGGATAACGTTTGACGGGCCTTCGAAGCCTCTTCCTGTGCTGTGGCGATACGTTCCTGCAAAGTCACATCATCGTTTTCCATGGTATCGACTTTTTGCTGCGCTTCACTACGGCGACTTTCCAGCCCCGCCCGCTGTTGCACCAGATTATCGCGTTGCTGACCCAACTGCTGACCCGATTGCGTAAGGTTTTCCAGTTCCGTTGTGGCCTTGGCCAGATGTACGCCAACGGTACTCACTTCCTGACGCCAGGTATCTTCCTGCGCTTCAAGTGCTTTCAGATTGGACACAATGCCCTGGATGGTATCGGCAATTTTCTGGCCTTCATCACCCATGGTGTTGATGCGCCTGGCACCCTCAGCAACCTTCGTTTCCAGTTCCTCAATTTCTGCACTACGACCCAGGAGCCCCCGGCTTTCATGTTGGGTGCGACCACCCGTCACAGCCCCCGCAGAGGAAACCACTTCACCTTCCAGCGTGACCAGACGGGGGAAGCGCCGCTCAGAACGGGCAATGCGTATGGCATCATCAATAGTTTCTACGATGACCGTGTTATAAAGGAGGTATTCCAACGCGGGCAGAACCTGCTGATCACACTGCACATAATTAATGGCATTCCCCACCACACCCGGCAGACCGCGAAGAGAATCACTATCATCATGAGACCGCGAACGAATGGTGTCCAGCGGCAAAAACGTCACACGCCCCGCACGATGCTGCTTGAGGAAATTGATAGAAGCCTTGGCATCATCCGCGGTGTGAACCACCACGTTATTGATGTTACCGCCCAGGGCCGCTTCGATGCCCCGTTCAAATTCTTTATCCGTAGAGATGAGGTCACCCACGGGACCGATGATGCCCTGGGCCTCCGCCATATTCTTCTGCTTGGCCATCATGACCGCGCGTACACCCGTCGCAAAGCCTTCATAGCTGTCGCGCAATTCAGTCAATGAACGGAGGCGGGCTTCCTGGCTGCTTTTCAGCTCGCGCAGTTCCTGCCACTCCTTGTTCAGGGTATCCATTTTTTCACGCAGTAGCTGCCGTTCGCTCTGGGCAGCCTGACGCTTCTCCACCGTCTCCGTTAATGCTGTTTGTGCTTCCGTGTGCTTTGACTGGGCTTCCTGCACCTGTGCAGCAAAGTCCTCGTGTCGGCTGTTTTGCGTATCCTGACGGTCGTAAATGGCCTTCAATTGCTCATCGATATTGCCCACACTGACACTGATAGTTTCCAGTTCTGTCTGCGTCTTGTTGCGCGTGGTCAAGGTGTCCATGGCATCCTTGCGCAACTGTTCAACCCGTAAGTCCATCTGGGTGACGTGCTCTTGCTGCGTTTTGTGCGCCCCATGCTTTTCATCCAGCAGCTTGCGGGTATCTTCAACTTCCTTCGCCAGCGCAACCGACTTCTCATCCGTACTGCCAGAGAAACCCCGAAGATCCTCTGCGCGTTGCGTAAATTCACCCGCTTCGATGAGGGCGCGCTCTTCCTGTTCTTTGGAAAATTCTATGTCGCGCTTAATGAGTGCAATCTGACTCTCGATCTTTTCCATTTCAGAATCGATCTGATGTTCGCCATCACGACGGGCCATGAGTACCCGCTCCAGTTCAATACGCTTCAGGTTAAGCTCTTCCATACGGGCATCTTGCTTGGCCAGTTCAGTGGAACCTGTTTCATAGCTGTTACGTGCAGTTTCAAAGTGCTCCTTCATATCCGTGATATGCATGCTCAGTTCATTGTAGTGAAGCCAGGCATTCCGGATTTCAAGTTCACGCAAGGTTTCAGATAACTCGCGGTGGCGAATAGCAGCGTTAACCTGCCGCTTGAGCGAGCGCATCTGGCGTTGCACTTCCTGGATAACATCATGCAAGCGCAAGAGATTCTGTTCGGCCGAGTCCAGCTTCCGCATGGCAACCCGCTTACGCGATTTATATTTGATGATGCCCGCCGCTTCCTCGAAAAGATACCGACGGTCGTCCGGCTTGGAACTGAGTACCATGTCGATCTTGCCCTGACCGATGAGCGAATAGGCATTGGTGCCGATACCTGTATCCATGAAGAGTTCGTGAATGTCACGGAGTCGACACGGGGCCTTGTTCATGAGGTATTCGGATTCACCAGAACGATATACACGTCGGGTCACCGTAACTTCCGCGAAGTCCACGGGCAGCTTATTGTCTGCGTTATCGAAAGTAAGGGTGACTTCAGCCATGCCCGTGGGCGCACGATGCTCGCTACCATTAAAAATAACATCCTGCATGTGTGCACCACGAAGTGCTTTGGCACTTTGCTCGCCCAGGCTCCAGCGGAGTGCATCCAGGATATTACTCTTGCCACACCCATTGGGTCCTACGACGGCCGTAATGCCTGGCTCGAGTTTTACGATGGTCTTGTCCGCGAAGGATTTGAACCCGGTCATTTCTACTTGTTTAAAATACATGCCGCTTTATCTCTGTTCCGCTATATCTTGTATCGTTCTTGTAAACCGATAGTACCAGTTTAGGCCTGTCGCTCAAAAATACGTTCGATGGAAGTTGCCTTCCCGCTCTTATCATCTACCTCAATGACTACAGCACAAAAGGACGATGGTCCTTTGGCCACATTAAAAGACCGGGGCATGCCCGTACGGAACTTCGAAACCACCGCATCGCACTCGGTTCCAATGACCGAGGTAATGGGGCCACACATACCCACATCCGTAATATACGCCGTTCCACCCGGTAAAACCCAATCGTCAGCAGTCTGCACATGGGTGTGTGTTCCCACCACAGCACTGACCTTGCCTTCCAGATGCCAGCCCATGGCAATCTTCTCCGATGTGGCTTCACAATGCATATCCACCAGGATAACATCCGTCTGCTGCTTGAGGGCCAATAACTCACGGTCCACTGTCGCAAAAGGACAATCATAGGCTTCCATATAGACCCGCCCCAGCAAATTGATAATACCCACCTTGCGATCATCGGGCAACGTTATAATCATGGCACCACGACCTGGCGTGCCCTTGGGATAATTCGCAGGCCGCACAATATTATTCAAATCATTGATAGCATGGATGAGCACCCGCTTACGCCACGTATGGTTCCCCATGGTGAAGGCCTGCACCCCCAGCCCCTCCATCTCCTTCAGAATCTCTGGCGTAGTACCCAAGCCACCCGCTGAATTCTCCGCATTGGCAATAACCAGATCAATATCGCCCGACGCAAGACAATCCGGCAGGAATTCCTCCAGACTTTGCCGCCCCGGACGACCGATCACATCACCTATAAATAAAATCTTCATTCACTGTTGTCCTAAAAAAACATTCGCTTGTCATTCCTGCGGAGGCAGGAATCTCCGTGTCAGCATGCTTAGCCCGATTAGGGACTGAGGCCCCAGTATTTCGGGTCAAGCGCGCCTGTTTTCCGGAGCAGAGCTCCGGTGTATGCATTCCCAAGCTGGAGCTTGGGAATGAGAGAATTTTCCTATCCGCAATACACGATATACCTACGGACAAACCGAACCCCGACGCGTACTGTGTCTTGATTCGGCTTCATTAAACAAATATAAAAAAACCAGCGTGCTAGCTTGCCATTTCAACAGCACGGGTTTCACGCACTACTGTCACACGAATCTGACCCGGATACGTCATTTCCGCTTCCACCTTGCGCGCGACTTCACGGGCCAGCATAGCGGCTTCTGCATCATTTACCTTATCCGGTTGCACGACCAGGCGCACCTCGCGGCCCGCCTGAATGGCATAAGCCCGGTCTACGCCTTCAAAGCCGTTAGCGATGTCTTCAAGCTGCTCCAGGCGCTTGATGTAATTCTGCATGGTCTCGCTGCGTGCACCAGGCCGCGCTGCGGACAATGCATCCGCTGCCTGCACCAGCACAGAGACGATATCTTCCATGGGCATTTCACTGTGGTGCGCACCGATTGCATTGGCAACAACATTATTTTCGCCATGGCGCTTCGCGATGTCATGACCGAGAATAGCATGGGAGCCTTCGATCTCATGGGTGAGGGCCTTGCCCATATCATGGATAAGACCAGCGCGCTTGGCGGCCTGCACATCCACACCGAGTTCCGCAGCCATAATACCGGATAGGTAACAGACTTCAAGGGAGTGGCGCAGTACATTCTGACCATACGATGTCCGGAAACTGAGACGACCGAGAAGCCGTACAATCTCAGGATGCAGACCATGTACATCCGCTTCCATACACGCTTCTTCGCCACGCTCTTTAATCGTGCGTTCCATTTCGTCCTGCACTTTTTCAACCATCTCTTCGATTCGCGCAGGGTGAATTCGACCATCCTGAATGAGACGTTCCAGTGTGATGCGCGCGATTTGACGGCGGATGGGGTCGAAGCCCGACAATATAACTGCCTCCGGCGTATCGTCAATGATGACATTAATACCCGTGGCATTTTCCAGGGCACGGATATTGCGCCCCTCACGACCGATAATACGGCCCTTCATATCATCACTCGGCAGGTTAACCACCGAAACCGTGGTTTCAGCCACATGATCCGAAGCACACCGCTGAATCGCTTCACCGATGATCCACTGGGCTTTCTTGTCGGCCTGCTCTTTAAGCTCGTCCTCAATACGCTTCAACTGCAAGGCACTGTCACGCTTGACTTCATTTTCCAGCTGCGTGAAAAGTTCTTTACGCGCTTGATCCGCAGTGAGACCGCTGATAACTTCCAGTTTCTGCGTCTGCTCCTGCTGAAGCGCATGCAACTTGTCACGCTCTTTATCCAGTGCCTGTTCCTGCTTGACGAGTTTACGCTCCTCGTTCGTTAAATCCTGAGCAGCCTTGTCCAGGCCCTCGGCACGCTTGTCCAGCGCATCTTCTTTCGTGGCCAATCGCTTCTCAATCTGAGCGATTTCCTTGCGGAGCGCACGACCCTCCTTCTCCATTTGCTGACGCAAATCAACTTCAAGCTCTTTTACATGGGTCTTCGCATCACGAACAATAGAAGCGGCTTCCCGCTCTGCATCCGAAATTGCCTGCGCAGCATCACGTCGGGCTTTACCCGCGAGACTATTGCTGCGCATACCGGCGAGGATTGTGCTCAATACCCAGCCGATAAGAAGACCCACTACAGCCCCGATAATCAGGGATACCATGGGATCCATAAAAAATACCTCCATCCAGCCGGGATTCCGGCATTGACCGATGG
>CALAXS010000712.1 GCA_937895305.1 uncultured bacterium | reverse complement strand
ACGACTTGTACAACGCAGTGTACCGGACCTGGAGATAGCGAGTTTAAGCCGTTGCATGGCAGGCATTAAATTTCAGATCGACGCACTCACCTCCCTGCGTCTCCTCCAGGAAAAACGGGATGGCGGCGCCGAACCGGCAATAATTGAGCGTCTTGTTCTGCTGGAGCAGTCACAAAGTACTATCGGAACTTTTCAGGACAAGCGACAAAAATCACAAGATGAACATCGCGCTTTTCTTCTGGTTCCTTTAAAGCTGGGTTTTAGCACTGTAGCACTTTTCTTTGTTCTGTTTATTTGCATGTTCCTCTTTGTAGAACTTGCACACGGTACCCGTAGCGCCTGGGCGGTGCCCCATAGCCAATGGGTAAAAGTTATACTTTTAGTGGGGCCCCTGACCCTTTGGGGAATTCTGTTGATCAACCTGTTTCTGCTAAATAATAATCCAGTATCGCCAGCCTGGTTTGTCACCCTGGAAAGAGTGTGGGGGGGTATAGTTTTTCTTCTCATCGGAGCGGGTATCGTTTACCCCTTCATCGCGCTACCGTGGCCTGCGCGAATTTTAAAATCCCCGGACTTTGAAGGGGAAGCAGATATTCATACGGCTTATGTGCGTCACTTCTGGCGCATTACGATTATCGTTCACTGGCGTAGATACTTCGGCATCCTTCTGGGGGGAACTATTATAGTACTCTGTGCCTGGTTGCTCTGTGGCCGTTTGATTCTTGGTGTATATCCCTATCAACTGGCACTGCTCGTAAACGGCTTTGAAGTTGATGTTGCTGAACTTGTCGGGCGTATTCAGGATCAATTGAAATAGGAAGCTACGGTGTCACCTCGTTACACTCTGACAGCTGAAACATCGACATCTCAACTGATCGAAGGGTGCATCGCCGGGGATCAGGCGGCTCACGCCCTATTCGTCACCCGCTATAGTCAACATATTCAACGTTCGGTACAACTACAGTTTTACCGACTGAATCAGCCCCGAATTCCCGGTATCGCAGAAGTTGAAGATATAACCCAGGAGATACTGATTCGCCTTTTGAGTCCTGAGTACAACATGCTTAGATCCATAGAGAATGTAACGTCCATCGATGCCTGGCTTATGCGTGTTGCGCAACGTGCCACCATTGACCAGCTTCGAAAATTAAAAGCACAACGTAAAATAAAAGACTATTGCTTACAGGAAGAAGCACATGAATACGAATCCTGTGTCTCAGATAACCTGATAAAAGAAGAAGAAATTAACTATATCCGATCTGTACTGGAAAAAATTGATACCAGGGATCGTTTGTTTCTTAAGTTATACTATCTGGATGGATTCTCCTATGCAGAAATTGCATTGGCGACCCGATGCAATATCAATACAGTAGCTTCCAATCTGCGTCGCGCTAAAACGCGTATGCGTGCGAAACTTCAGGAAGAGAATCATGGGTAGCGCAAACGAAGAAAACTATACCATCACCGATGAAATGCTGGAGCAGTACCTCCTGGGTGCCTGTGACAATGCCCGGTCTGCGGATATAGAACAGACATTGGGCACAGATACTGCCCTGGCCCAACGACTGGAACAGCGCAAGGAGGAAATTCAAACCTTGCAGGCAGCACTCGGCAATCCATCCGGTGAAGAGGTCTGTGCTGATGCGGACCTTGATCTCCTGGCCCAGTATCTTGACGGCTCTCTTCCGGAAGCTACAGGCCAGGACCTTGAGAATCGCCTTGAACTGGAAGCACCCCTGCGCAGGGCATTTGTCTCAATGTATAAAGATCTACAGATTGTACTTGATGATGCCGTGCCAATCCCTGACTTTGAAATACCCAAAGCCGGTGAGCAGATAGATTATAAGTCTATGCGCGACATACTTTTACAAAATTCAGAACGTAAGGCCAAGGAAGAGTCCAGGCTCCGCGAAAGCCTTGAGAATGCCCCTGAAGCCGATCGCTTCCAACAGGGAAGCAGTTGACAAAATTAAGCATCATTCGTATAATATTCAATGAGCGTAGTTAAATGAGAATTCCTCTTCAGGCCACTCTTGTGTAGTCTGTCATGCAATGGGGAAATTTGGGTGCAGGCGTTTACCAGGAGGATTTCATATTGTGAGCGAACGCGAACAAAAAGCCTTTACCACATTCGAGGCGGCGAAGATCTGTCATGTAACCCATCACAGCATCAAAAACTGGATTAAGCAGGGCCTCATCAAGGCATCCCGTACCCCCGGTGGTCACTACCGGATTCTCGAAGACGATCTTGACAGTTTTCGCGAGAAATACGATATGTTCCCCCGTGAAAAAGGGCCCTCCAAACAATGTGTTATGATCGTCGATGACGATGCAGACGCGCTGGCCATGACCGAAAAGATTCTGGCCAGCGAGAGTTATGAACTGGTTAAGGTAAGCAATGCAACCGAAGTGGGTCTAAAGGCGGCGCAACTGGCCCCGGACCTGATACTTCTTGATTTCCTTATGCCAGAGGTTAACGGTTTCGACGTATGCAAGGCCCTGCGCGGGAATGAGCTTACCCGTGGAATTCCTATCATGGCCCTCACTTGTTTGACCAAAGAAAAAGACATTGAACGGATTTTTGAATGTGGCGCAGACGAGTATCTCGCAAAGCCCTTTAAGGTAGAGCAGTTGCTGGAAAAAGTGCGAGAACTTATTGGTAAAGGCCGGGAAGCAGAATAATATCCCGACCAGGCTTGGGAGAAAACCTTGACGGGTACTGAACCCGCATAGCGAGCATCCTATGAGTACACAACAAGCTCGCGGTGGAATAGAGCGTAAAATTCTGACGTCCATCCTTTGGGTGGGCGTTATTCCCATGGGCCTGGCACTCATTATTGGTTGGATATTCGCCTATCAGGGCCAGCAACTTGCGGTCAGTCAGGAACTCAACACCGCAGCCCGTGCCGCAGCAGGTGGTGTTGAGCTTAGCTTGCGCAATCAGATTCGCGAATTCGAAGCCCTTGCCAAAGACGCATCCATACAGTCCATTCTCCAAT
>CALAXS010000711.1 GCA_937895305.1 uncultured bacterium | reverse complement strand
CAGACCTGCTGTTGAATGATGATGGATCAAAACTCTATGTGGCCTGTGTGAATTCCGATACGGTGGTCGTCATTGACACCGCAAAAAATTCCGTGGCGGAACGTATCCTGGTCCGGCCCGATGCGGCCCTGCCCTTCGGCTCTATGCCCAATGCATTGGCTCTTCGCGGTGACACGCTCTACGTCGCTAACGGGGGTAACAATGCCATAGCCGTCGTGCAGCTAAATGAAGATGCACCCGCCACCGTAGAGGGTTTCATTCCGACCGGCTGGTGCCCCGGTGCGCTGACGATACATGAAGACCAGCTCTTGGTCGCCAATGTAAAAGGCGTAGGCCCACGGACCACACAACCCAACAAAGACGGGCATAACGTCCATCAACATCGCGGTACCATCACACAAATCGAATTGAATCTTGACGATGTACAACTGGCAGCACACACGACCAAGGTAAAAGAATACGCCAGCACCCCCGCAGCACTCCGCGCCTGGGAACGGGGTCAGGTCAATGCCAAACCTGTGCCCGTGCCTAAAAAATTGGGCGAACCCTCACCCATCGAACACATCGTGTACATCATCAAAGAGAACCGCACCTATGACCAGGTCCTGGGCGATATGTCGCAAGGGAATAACGATGCGAGCCTCTGTATTTTTCCGCGTAAAATCTCGCCCAACCACCACGCGCTGGCAGAACAGTTTGTGCAGTTGGATAATTATTATTGCAACGGTGTGAACTCGGCGGATGGTCATGCGTGGTCCACGGAAGGCAACGTGACGGACCATCTGGAGAAATCCTTTGGCGGCTTCACGCGGTCCTACACCTTCGGCGATGACCCGCTCAGTTATTCATCCACGGGATTCCTCTGGGACAATGTGCTGTCTCATGGTTTGTCGTTTCGCAACTATGGCGAGATGGATTATGCCAGTCCTGTGCCAGAGGATAAGTCTTTTACCGACGTTTACACCGACTTCATCAACAAGACACCGGGCATCACCTTCACACAAAAAATTGGTATCGCAAAATTACAGCAATACACTGCACAGGACTATCCCGGCTGGAACATGCGCATCCCCGACGTGCTTCGTGCGGACGCCTTTCTCACGGAATTAAAAGCCTACGAAAAGCGGGGCTACTGGCCCAACCTCAGTATCGTCTATCTGCCCAATGACCACACCTCGGGCACCTCGGAAAACATGCCCACCCCCGCAGCGCACATGGCGGACAACGACCTCGCGCTGGGACGTATCGTCGACGGCCTCAGCCACAGCCCCTTCTGGAAGAAGATGGCCATCTTCATTATCGAGGACGACCCCCAGAATGGCTTTGACCATGTGGATGGTCATCGTTCCATTTGCTTCGTCGTGAGTCCCTGGGCGAAGCGCGGTGCACTCGTCAGCGACTTCTATAACCAGACCAGCGTCCTCCATACCATGCAACGCATCCTCGCCTTACCGCCTATGAACCAGATGGACGCCATGGCACCCGTCATGCACAGCTGCTTCCAGGAGGAACCCGACTTCACACCCTACACCCACCTGCCCAACATTCAGCCGCTGGACGAACTGAATCCGGTCATCACTGCACTCAACACCGATGAACAACACTGGGCTACGCTCAGTGCCGCGCAGGATTTCGACCATGTGGATGCTGCCGATGAAACGTCGTTGAACATGATTCTGTGGCATGCCATGAAAGGCGTAGACGCGCCCTACCCCACCGCGCAGTCCGGTGCCCACGGCACGGGCCTGAAAGCCCTGGGCCTGGATTTCAGCGGTGAAGAAGACGAGGACGATTGATGCTCATGCATCCCCAGTTTGAAATGTTACAGTGTTTTCATGTTTCCATGAAATGTTATGGGCCTTTGTTTATAGAGTGAATCGTT
>CALAXS010000710.1 GCA_937895305.1 uncultured bacterium | reverse complement strand
TCTTCTGCCCTACCGTCATGCCATCGCTTCCGGCATCAGGATTCTTCATGTTGCGGATACTCTTGTGCCCACTATGGACAGCGACGGTCTGCCCGCTTGTGTCAGCCCCGCAGTACTCAGCACCCTGTTGCGGGAGCGAATGCATTATGAGGGCCTGATTATGGCCGGACCCATGGACGGTCCCGGCGTGAGTTCCAGTCGTATGCCTTCTGAACTCGCTGCGGAGATCGCGCTGCGGAGTGGTGCCGAGATGCTGTACTGGCAGGGCTCATCCCACCAGGTTATGCGGGTTATCGAGAAACTCGTCCTTGAAGTGGAAGGGGGTCGTCTTGACGAAGCTATCATCGACCGTGCTGTAACCCGGGTTCTCCAGGTCAAGCTCGATATGCGCCTTCAGGATCAAAGCAACCCCATCGAAAAAGATCTCATCAAATTCGAGAATCAAAAAGACCTGACTAAAGAAGTCTTCGCCGTAGAACGGAAAGCCATAACCCTTGTTAAAAACGAGGGCAATGTACTGCCTATCCCCAAAAAGGAAGCAGGGCCCGTGGGGATTACCGGCGTGGTCTATCTCGACGAACTGAAAAAGGCCCTCGAAAAAAACGTAAAGACCGTCTTCGCCCAGCGCATCACCAGTGCCCGGCACATGGGCGAAATTCAGGACTTCGAGATCGAGCGTCTCACCAGAAACATTAATGGCGTGCCCACCATCATTGTGGTGCTCAGCGACGACCTGCGCTTACCCGGTCAGAAAAAACTGATAAGCGCATTCAAGGAAAAAGGCGCACGCGTTGTGGTGATTTTACTGGGGTATCCCAAGAACCTCCCCGAACTGGACCAGGCCGATGCCATCCTCCTCGCCTACTGCGACCAGGCCACCTACCAGGAAACCCTCAAGGCCATGGCCGATGTTCTCGTCGGGAGAGGGCCACTCCGAATTGATGTAGGGAGTGATGCCACTTTCAAGACCGGACAGTCCATCACCTTCAACGCTTACGACGTACTCTATACCCCGGCTGGCCGATTGCCCCTCACGCTCTCTGACAAATACACCGCAGGGTCATACGTTTCCTCTGACCCCACCCTTACCGTCAAGAAACTGCAATGGGATCTCGGCGACGGGAAAACCAGCAAGGAATACCGGTTCTCCCACAGCTATAAGACCGCTGGAACCTACCCCGTCAGCCTCCACGTCACTGACATCCGAAACGAAGAGCGCAAAGAAACGTTTACCATTACCGTGGAAGACTGAGTAATCAAAAGGTTGTGATGACGGGGTTATCGCTACAGCTGTCCAATCGTCTGGGCCAAGCCAGATTGCCGCGTCGCTATGCTCCTCGCAATGACGGGTAAGGTAATATCGTCGTTGCCACTGTAAATTCAACAGGACCAAGCAAGATTGTCGCCACCATGTCACAGCAAAGTTGTTACTATCCTGTCATTCCCGTGAAAACGGGAATCCCCCCGTCGGTATCCCAGCCTTCAGATGGAGCGCAGACTATCAGTCAAAGTACAAACAGAATTACTCTACGATTGGCGTTCACCCCGCTCAATATGTCAGCATAGCGTTTATGGCCCTCCTCGAAGTAGACAATCTCAAAACGTATTTCCACACCCGCAACGGCATCGTGCGTGCCGTGGACGGTGTGTCGTACAGCCTTGAAGCGGGGGAGACCGTGGGCATCGTGGGCGAGTCCGGCTCCGGGAAGTCCGTGCTACACTACGCCATGCTCGGCCTCATCCCCCAGCCCCCCGGTCGCATCGAAGGGGGTAGCGTGCACTTTGACGGCATGGACCTGGTTCAGGCACCCGCCAAGGCCCTGCGCGGGGTGCGTGGTAAACGCATCTCCATGATATTCCAGGACCCCATGACGGCCCTCAATCCCTACATGAAAATCGGTAGCCAAATCATGGAACCCCTCCGTATTCACGAAGGTGTGGACAAAAAAACAGCCCGCACCCAGGCCATTGATGCTCTGGAAGCGGTCGGCATTCAGGACGCGGAGAAGCGTCTTTCCATGTATCCCCACGAATTTTCCGGCGGCATGCGCCAACGTGTCATGATTGCCATGGCCCTCATTACCCGGCCCGAAATCCTCATCGCTGACGAACCCACTACAGCCCTCGATGTTACAGTACAGGCCCAAATCCTGGAATTGATTAAGCAGCGCCAACAGGACCTCGGCATGGCGGTCATCCTCATCACCCACGATCTCGGCGTGGTGGCGGGGATGTGCGACCGCGTCCTGGTCATGTACGCCGGGCGTTTCGTCGAAGCAGCCAGCACACGTACCATCTTCAATAACTGCAAACATCCCTATACCCGTGCACTCATGGATGCCATGCCGGCCACCCAACAGACCAGTGAAATGCTCTACACCATCCCCGGCATGCCGCCCGACCTTTCCCAGCCCATTCCCGGGTGTGCCTTTGCGCCCCGCTGCGCCCACGCTACCGACGTGTGCCACGAAAAGCCGACGCAACTGGACCGCATAAGCGATGGACACCACGCGGCCTGTCACCGCCTGGGAGACCTTGCCCTGTGACCACGCCCCTCCTGGACATACGCGATCTCAAGACTCACTTTCCCGTGAAGCGGGGTCTTCTCTTTCCCCGAAATATCGGCACCGTCAAGGCTGTCGATGGTGTATCGCTTTCCATTCACGAAGGTGAAGTCCTCGGCCTCGTCGGCGAATCCGGCTGTGGCAAGTCGACCCTCGCCCGCAGCATCGTCCGGCTGGTCCATCCCACCGAAGGCAGCATTCATTTCATGGGCCGTAATCTGGCGGGTCTCAGCGGCGAAGATCTCCGTAAGGCACGTCCCCAGCTCCAGATGATTTTTCAGGACCCCTACGCTTCGCTTAACCCGCGACGAACCGTCTTTGACACCCTTGCCGAGCCGCTCCTGACCCACAACATTGTGCCCAAAAACGAAGTCACGGCTGAGGTCAACAGGCTCATGGATCAAGTGGGCCTCGCCCATCGCTTTGTCCGAAAGTACCCCCACGAATTCTCCGGTGGTCAGCGTCAACGTATCGCTATCGCCCGGGCACTCGCCCTGCGTCCAAAGCTCATCCTGGCCGACGAACCTGTTTCCGCCCTCGATGTATCGGTTCAGGCCCAAATCCTTAACTTGCTTAAAGAACTTTGCAACGACATGGGCCTTACCATGTTGCTCATCTCCCACGACCTCAGTGTAGTCCGTCACATGGCCCAGCGCATCGCTGTCATGTATCTCGGCCGTGTTGTAGAAGTGGGTCCAGCGGATCAGGTATTCCACCATCCTTCCCACCCCTACACCTGCGCGCTCGTGAGTGCCGTACCGCTGGCCGATCCCGATCTGGAGGAAAACCGCGCGCGGGTACTGCTACAGGGTGACCCGCCTTCTCCCATGAACCCGCCTGGGGGGTGCCCCTTTCATCCCCGCTGCAATTACGCAGAGGCGGCGTGTGCTACAGAGCGCCCCCCGCTGGTCGATAGTGGCGGGCAGCGTCAGACCGCTTGCCTGCGTCTGGATGAATTGCCATGATTTACGGTTGGCCAAGACATTTGCTAAATATAGTATGGAGGAACTTGTGAGCAAGTTTATCTATATAGACCGGATATCCCTTTGTGTATCACAAGGCCTCAACCTCACCTGTCATTGCGAGGAGCGCAGCGACGCGGCAATCTGGCTTGGTCCAGAGGACAGAACAGTGGCAACTATGACTTCTACTTCGTCCGGGCCAAGCTAGATTGCCACGCCTCGTTTACACTCGGCTCGCAATGACAGGTGAGGTTGAGTCTGAATTTGAAAATACTCGTTTAGGAATCAACGGACATACATTCTTAAATTTTAGACAGGACAACGTTTGCCATGATTCATGCACTTATTCTTGCTGCAGGTGCTTCCCAACGTATGGGCACCCAAAAGCTTCTCCTGCCTTACGACGGCGTTCCTCTGTTGCGTCGTGTCTACATGCAACTGCATGAAGCTGGCATGGTCCACATCCACGTCGTTACAGGCCATGATCACGAAACACTCCAAGAGGTTATTGACGACGACACGGTGTCCTTTACGCGCAACATCGACTACGAACAAGGCATGCTCAGCTCTATACGGTGTGGACTCAGGGCCCTGCCCGATACCTGTACCGGTGCCCTCATTGCACTGGGTGATCACCCACAGATTCATGTGCCCGTGATTCAGGATTTACTGGAAGCTTCCTGGACCGAAGTTGACAAGATTATCGCCCCCATCCACGACGGACGACGGGGCCACCCCCTCATTATTCCCCGACGGTGCTGGGAGGATTTGTTTACCCGCTACGACGACACAGGACTCCGCGGACTGCTGCGGGAAGAAGGCGACAACATTTTTACTATAGATGCCCCGTCCTCTATCCATGAAGACATGGACACGCCCGAAGATTATCAACGTGCTCTGGATGCGCTAAACGAGGGGGAACACAGGTAGGGTTCCTACTCCGCCTTTTCTTCTGCCTCAGCCAGGGCCGCTGCTTCTGCAAGGGCAGCCTCCTCAGCCGCTTCCATTTCTGCGACCATAATCGGGGATAGATACTGGAAGACAAAGACGAATTTTTCCTCTGTCCGTAAACCTTCCAGGGCACCCCAATGGAGCGCGTAGACTTCCCCCGGTTCCAGATCAGCTTCCCAGTCCAATGCATACAAGAGCTGCTCCGGTTCGTCCAGTGCCAGGGTGCGCAAAGAAAGCCGCTCTTTCGCCACCCATATTTCCTGATCATAGGCTTTGGCCGGGGGTAAAGACGCACCGGGTCGCTGTGGAAGGGCTGCAGTAACTTTCATCAGTTTATCCAGCCGCAGGTCATAGGCCGGAGTTTTATAGCCGATGATTAAGGGGCGGCTCTCCTGTAGAATCAAAATCGGTACAGACCGCAATCCAAATAAAGTCTTTGGATTAGAATTCTCCTCCTCCTTCACCAGAAACCGCTCTGCCACACTCCGCTCCAGCGGGGTATATTGATAATCAAAGTAGGCAAAAAGGCCCTTGCTAACCGGTAACCGCCACAGGGTCGCTGTTGGGGCATCTACCGATGCACCCGATGGAAGGTCTACGTTGATAACCGCAGGGGTGTAGCCCGTTTTTTCAAAGGTGACCTGCCACGAACCGGGGGGACATTGAAGTCGGTACTGGCCCACGGCATCGGTTACGGCTTGCACATCCGTTCCCGCAACCGTGACGGCAACCCCTGGTAATGCCTTGCCTTCCCGGTCCACGACTGCCGGAACAGGGATACCCCCTTCATCGACCAGGTCCCCGCGTATAGAGGTTGCGGGTTTACATCCCACGACACAGACCAACAGGAGCACACAGCCCAGGAGGTGCGCAACACGGGTTAAATACGGTAGGCTAGTGGATAATTTCATACCTGCTTCCATCTGAACGGGTTTATACAACGACTACTGTGCATCAGGGTAGTGTATACCGTGAAAGCAGTGCAAGGACGCATGTACTTTTATTTTTTACGCCATGTTGTTTTAAGCTACCTCGTTCCCAAGCTCTGCTTGGGAATGCATACACCGAGGCTCTGCCTCGGAAAACGGACGGCTTGACTGGAAATGCTATGCTTTCCGCCCCGACATAGGTTAAGCATGCTGACGCGGAGATTCCCGCCTCCGCGGGAATGACAGTTGAGTTTGAATTTTAGAGAAACTGAATGGCCATTGCTTTGCAAACATAGACTAATTTTTTAACTTTCCCTTAGTATGTAGACTACAAATAGTATTCACCATCGCTACAAAGGACAAGCCATGCAACGCCTTTCACACCTCATCATTTTTCTGACCTTACTTTGTCTGCCCGTACTGGCCCAGGCCGAGAAAACAAATTTCGAAGTTGCCGGAAAAAAAGCCTATGTCGTCACACCGGAAAAAGCCGCGCCGGGTAATCCCTGGGTCTGGCGCGGTCGCTTCCCCGACTGGCATCCCGGCATCGACCAGATACTCCTGGACCAGGGCTATCACATAGCCTATATCGATGTGGCCAACCTTTATGGTAATGCTGAAGCCGTCGCCATCTGGGACGCCTTCTACGCGCATTGCACCACCGAATTAAAACTCAACGCCAAAGTCGCGCTGGAAAGCACGAGTCGCGGCGGACTCATCGTCTATAACTGGGCCAAGGTGAATCCCGAGAAAGTCGCCTGCATCTACCTGGAGTCGCCTGTGTGCGACCTCACCAGTTGGCCCGGCGGCTTGGGCAAGGGCAAAGGCAGCCCCGGCGACTGGAAACAGGCACAGAAGGCCCATGGTATAACCAAAGATAATCTCGCTGACTTCGATGGTAGCCCCATTCATAATCTCGATGCGTTGGCCAAGGCCGGGGTGCCCATCCTTCACCTCGCGGAAGACGAGGACCACATCGTGCCCCCTGCCGAGAACACCTACCTGCTCCAGGAACGCTACCGCGCACTGGGCGGTACCATGCACACCATCCGAAACGAAGCAGGCCCCCGCAATGCCAAAGGCCATCATTTCCCCCTCGAAAACGCGCCCTACTATGCACGCTTTATCCTCAAGCACAGCCTGCCCGACGAAGCGAAAGTGCCCGACACGCCCCATGGCTACACCTACTACACGCTGCGCGGTGGTCTGGAGAATTCACGAATCCGTTTTGAAAGTAACGATACCGTTCGCGTCGCCTTCCTCGGCGGGTCCATCACCCAGAATTCCGGCTGGCGCACCAAGCTCATGGAAGCCATCCCCAAGCGCTTCCCCAATGCGACCTTCGAGTTCATCCCCGCAGGTATCTCCTCCATGGGTTCCACCCCCGGCGCATTTCGACTCGACCGCGATGTTCTCTCCAAAGGTCCTATCGACCTGCTTTTTGTCGAGGCCGCAGTCAACGACTCCACCAACTTCCGCGCCAGTAACGACCAGGTCCGTGGTGTGGAAGGCATCGTTCGCCATGCGCGCAGTGTGTACCCCAATATAGACATCGTGCAGATGCACTTCGTCGACCCGGACAAGATGGGTAAATACAACGACCATAAAATTCCCGAAGTCATCCAGTGCCACGAGCGCGTCGCGGACTTTTACAACGTGCCCAGTCTCAATCTCGCCCAGGAAGTGACCGAGCGTATCGCAGCCGGGGAGTTTACCTGGGAGGGCGACTTCAAAGATTTACACCCCTCGCCCTTCGGACAAGAAGTCTATTTTAAATCCATGATGACAATGCTCGAAGCGGGTTGGTCCAATGCAAGCCGTGATGCTATACAGGCTCATGCCCTACCCAAAACCATGGTGGACCCCAGCAGCTATACCCGCGCTCACCTCGTCGCTATCGAATCCACTACCGACCTCAATGGATTCACCATTGACCCCAATTGGCATCCCAAGGCCAAGATCGGTACCCGTGCAGGATTCGTCAACGTGCCCATGCTCGTCGCCGAAGAACCCGGCGCCAGCCTCAGCTTTGCATTCAACGGCAACGCTGTGGGTATCTGGGCTGCAGCCGGGCCCGACGCAGGGACCATCGAATACAGCATCGATGAGGGTGACTGGCAAACCCAGGACCTTTACACCCACTGGAGCGGTGGCTTGCATCTGCCCTGGGCCTACTTGCTCGGTCAGGGCCTCGACGAAGGCGCGCACACCCTCAAGCTGCGCATGACCGACCAGCAGAACCCAAAAACAAAGGGCCATGCACTACGCATGACCCATTTTTTGGTTAATGGCGATAAGTAGAAGTAGGTTTTTTTATAAAAACTGATGTTAACGGATCGCATCAACGTGAGCACTTGGCTGAGACACTGACTACCCTGTCATTGCGAGGATGCGAAGCAGGCGATAATCTGGCTTGGCCCAGACGACTGAACAGTGGTTGTTATGACTCCGACACCTTGTCATTCCTAACTGTGAAAACGGGAATCCATGTTTTTCTCAGCAATTGTGAAGTACATCAATGGATACCCGCGTTCGCGGGCATGACGCTTTTGGGACGGTATCGAATCTTGATTGGCGGCATAAGGGCAGGAGTGGCGACGGGGGGATTCCCAATCAAGTTGGGAATGACAAGAGGTCTAGGGAACCTTTGCTAAAAGCAAAGGTTCCCCATAAAAGCGGCTTTAAGTACCCAACGGATTCCCGTGTTTCGGTTCCGTCACCTTAATCTTGCGTGCTTCACCCAGATTATCCACGATCTTCTTAATCGCTGTGCCCACCGCTTTCATGTCACCCTTCGAATTCATGAGCAACCGGTGATG
>CALAXS010000709.1 GCA_937895305.1 uncultured bacterium | reverse complement strand
AGATATTATTACCATTGATCGGCTGGGCAATACCCTCTCGGTTCTCATAGCTAGGGATACGGGTGGCTTTGAGGAAGCGGTCACCTATGCCGCTGGTGAGGAGCCCAGTGCCATGGCACTGGCCAGCATCAACGGTGATGCTTTTATTGATGTGGTGGTAGCCAATAACGGGTCCGACGATGTTTCTGTTTTTCTCGGTGTAGGAGATGGTACGTTCACTACGTTAAGCAATGCACCGCTGCTCACGAATTCTGATGTGCTGGATGTAGCGGTTGCAGAAGTTACGGGCGACGTGCACCTGGATATAGTGACGGCCAATAGCGGTCTTGATACTATCAGTATCCTTGCGGGGGATGGCGCTGGTGGATTCGCATTGCCCATCC
This sequence comes from uncultured bacterium, assembly GCA_937895305.1. Taxonomy (GTDB): domain Bacteria; phylum Hydrogenedentota; class Hydrogenedentia; order Hydrogenedentales; family JAEUWI01; genus CALAXS01. Next base: position 8,521 of record CALAXS010000709.1, on the reverse strand, counting down.
AAACCGCTGTAGGTGAATTCCCCCGGTCCCTGGTTATCGCAGATATTGATCATGATGGCGAGCTCGACATTCTAACGGCCAACCGTAACTCGGACGATTTATCCCTTATCCCCGGCAACGATTCCAAGGGCTTTGACCCCGTCGTGACCCTGGATCTGGATAGCAACACCACGCCACGTACGGTCGTGGCGGAAGACCTGACCGGGAACAACTTGCTGGACCTTATCGTGTCCAGTCCCGGCAAGAAGGAAATCTCCGTCATCATTCAGACCAGCGCGTTAAACTTCGAAGATCCGAACGATTTCGATTTACCTTTTTTGCCCACCCGAATCACCCTGGCCGATCAGAATGATGACAATGACATAGACATCATTGCGGTGCTCTTTAGTGATGAGGACACGCCAGACCCCATCGGACTGTGTGCCATATTGTATGGCGATGGTACAGGCGACTTTGAGGAACCCATGATTTATCGGGTCGGTGAAAGTGCCTGGCACATTGAAACAGCCTTCATGAACGATGATGATTATCTGGATTTTGTCGTAGCAGAAGCCGACACCGATTCAGTCGCTATCGTCTATGGTAAAGATGATGACACACTGGCTGCGGAAATCCGGATCCCTGTGGGTGATTTGCCCCGTGTGATTATGGTCGAAAAACTGGATGGTGACAACGTTGATGACATCATCGTCCTGTCACAGGAAAGCGAAGACATCACCGTGCTCCTGGGCAATGGCGATGGCAGCTTCGACAAACTGAGTCCAATCAATGTGGGCACCACGCCCCGTGCCATGGCCCTCGGCCTGATTGATTCAGATTCGGATTTGGATCTGGTGGTAACCCACCTCAACACTGCCAGTGTAGGGGTCATGCTGGGTGATGGGAATGGTGGTTTCGGCGCACAGCAGACCTTTACATTGACGGGCTCCAGCCTGGGCAATGGGCCCCGCTCAGTAGCGCTGGCCAAAATGAATGATGATGCCCACATGGATATTATAACGGGTAACAGTGCAGCAGACACCATCAGCGTGCTGCTGGGCGATGGTTCCGGCACGGTTTTCTCAGCACCTGTTATGTTCAGCTGCCCTGATTTTCCGCTGGCGGTTCATGTGCACGATTTTGATAGCAACGGAACTCAGGATGTCATGACGACCCACGGCGGTAACCCGGAATCACCTACCAGTCCTACGCTCATCTGGCGACCGGGACTTGACGATGGCAGCTTGACACAAAGCGGACGTAAAGCAATGACCGCGGGTAACACACCCGTCCACATGGACCTGGGTGATCTGGATAATGACGGTGACCTGGATGCAGTCACGGTCAATGCAGCTGATAACGACATACGACTCTATCCCGCACAACCCAGTGGCGCATTTTCCGTGGGGAATGATATTGCCACAGGCGGCGAACCCAACACTGCATTGATTGCCGAAGTCACCAAGGATGCCTTCAAGGATATTCTGGTTACCGGATCTGCGGATAACGTAGCGGTCTTCATCAATCAAGGCAGCTTCAACTTTTCCAGTGCCAATAAATTCCCTGTGGGTACCCGGCCCGTGAGCGGGGCTGTAGGCGAATTTAACGGGGACAGCTTCCGTGATTTTGTAACCGCCAACCGGATTACCAATGACCTTTCCATCCTCTTCGGGCAGGATCCCGAACCCTGAAAAAGAGGCCTCCGGGCACACTAAAAAAACTTGAAAAAAGTTCTTGCCAGAATTGGCCGGTTGTGGTACAACGAAGGTGGAGTTTGGGTTTGTTGCCCTCATGGTTGCAACCCGGCCCGAAGGCGGGCCGATTTATAATTCAAACGGGCATGGACCTTCGCTCCGGGCTGCGGAATGGGCCGCTTTTACGTGGCACGTAGCTGCGCTACGGCCAATGTTTACAGGTTCGCCGCATTTGACATAGGGTGGTACGTCGATCAACCCGCGCTGGTCCAGCAATTGGACGATTGGGCCGAGTGGAGTGCCCACAATAAGCGCGCGCGTTAGCGTGAAGACAAACCACCCACTTACAGCGGAAGCTGCGTAGTGAAAGGGTTTACTGAACGTCCTGCACAGGACACGGAAGGGCCATGTGGAGTGCCCAGACCAAACCAGCAGAACCTTTTCCCAACGGTGCTTCCGCTCTTTTTATGCCTGCCTTATTCAGGAAGATTTCCACCCGCTCCTTCTGCTACACTCCGTCTATGGATACAAAGTTTTTCTGGAAAGAATATGTAGGGGATCTCAGTCCGCTGGATCTCATGGCCCGATTCGAATCGACGAATCCGGAGCGTTGTGCAGAGCATTTTGTGACGGCACTCCCCGAAATCTATGGTGTAGTACGACGCCAGTCCTGGAAGGACACCTTTAATGGCGATGTGCAGTACCGCAAGTCTGAGATTGCAGCGGCGATTGCCCGTGAATTGGATGCAACCCGTGAAGAGTGGGAACCCTGTCTGGACGAGCGCAAAGCTACGTTAATCCTGGAGCGGCGTCTCGAAAAGGAACGGCGGGAACGGGAACAGCTGGAGGAGGAAGAGGCCGAACGTCTAGCGCTTAAGGCTGCCGAACAGAAGGCAGACGATGAAGCCAGACTACAGCAGGCACTGGATGATGTTGCGGCTGCCGCTGCGCCCCGGCAGGAAACTGCGGAAGAGGCTGGAGCAGACACGCAGCCTGACATAGTTACGCAGGAAGAAAGCTCTGCTATCGCGACATCCCGGGATGAAGTTGTGGTGCCGACTGAAAAAGAAGCACATACTGAATTTCCCGATGCAGAAGCTCCAGGACAGACGGATTAATCGTCTGGCATGGTGCGGCGTGAATAGCTGGCTAGCATGGACCCGGTCAAATTATGCACCACACTGAAGAGGCTGGCAGGTAATGCCACCCGTGCGGCATCGAAATGGGTACGGACCAGTGCCATGCGGCCAGGCTAAAGAGAATCACCCACAGCACAGAGGCATCTACCCGATAGGTCAGTATTCGCTTCATAACATCTCCCAGAAGGCTGTTATAGACCAGATTGAATGAAACACACAAGTGGATCGTCTGGTATTGGTGTCGGGCTTGCCTCCTCTGTGTTGCTGGGGTACAATCTCAAGTCTGAACTTTAGTCATCAATACACAGGCCTCGCCTGTGCAGCATTGGAGGAAACATGCATCCATTTACCAAACACCTCAGTCTGGCCTTTGTGCTTTGCCTGACAGCCATCATCATTTGCGCACCTGCTGCAATGGCCAAGGAAGAGGGCTACACGGACCTCTTCAATGGTAAAGACCTGAGCGGATGGGATGGAAATCCCGATTTCTGGTCGGTAGACAAGGGCGAAATCCTGGGCAGCACCCACGAAAAGCGGGTGAAGTATAATGAGTTTCTTATTTCTGAGAAGAGCTATAAAGATTTCAGTCTCAAGGTAAAGGTATGGCTGGAAAATGGTAACAGTGGTATCCAGTTTCGCAGCAAGACGCTGGAGAAGCCCTGGTCTGTGGGGGGGTATCAGGCGGATGTAGCAGTGGAAACCTATTATGGCATGCTCTATGAAGAGCAGGGCCGGGGCATCATGCCCTATTGGAACGAAAAGACCGATGAAGAGCGCAAAGCCATATTTGATGTTGCCAAGCAAGGCGAGTGGAATGAATATGAAATCATCTGCGAAGGCGATCATGTAAAGATGATCCTCAACGGCACGGTGACTTGCGACATCGTCGATCCGGATGGTGCCAAGGAAGGCATCATCGCACTGCAAATACATACGGGTCCTAAAATGAATGTACGCTTCAAGGACATCCGCATCAAGGAATTGAACAAGAAGTAATTCCCCTGACTAAAAAGATACAAGGTCCGGTGCATCAATGTGTACCGGACCTTGTTTTATAAAGCGGGGGCAACCCTGTGGTGTTAACGTGGATTACCCCCGTTGGAGAGTGCCTTTTAATTGTTCAATCGAATGCCGCCGCTGAAGGAGGATAGCTCTACACTGGCGTCGCCTTCGCCCACGGTAAACTCGAGGAAGTGACCCGGACCAAAGCGGGGCTTGGTCGGTGCGGGACCAAAGTCATTCTGGATGGAGCCGCTGAAGGTTTCAAGGTCGTATTCTGCGGGGGTGTCACTGGGCAGTTTGGCGGTCACGCTACCGCTGCGGCTTTGCATTTCCAGACTACCGTTGTTCATGAGGGTGCCTTCAAAGGTTATAGAGCCGGACACGCTTTCTGCGGTCAGATCTTCGATAGCCTCACCGATAATCTTGATACTGCCACTTACAGAGGAAAGCTTACCTTCATACTGCATTCGGTCTACGCGAATGCTACCGCTAATGGATTCGCATTCCAATTCAGAGGACAGCCCCTTGTATTCGACGCTGCCGCTGGTGCTTTTCAGGCGGGCTTCTTTACTGATGCCTTCAACGCGCACTTTTCCGCTCACGGAGGTCGCATCAATAGAGTCGGCATCACCGAGAATCTGAACAGAACCGCTAACTGCCGAGCCTTGAATGGAAGCGCCTGGTGCACTCCCTTCAATGCGTACACTGCCACTCACGGTCTTGGCTTCTATAGAGTGGGCATCGCCAAGGATGTCGATGCTACCGCTGACCGCTTCGGCTTCCAGGTCGCCCTGGGGGCCTTCAACCAGAATGGATGCGCTGATCGTATTAATGCCCACACTTGCACCGGAGGGGACATAGATTTCCAGATGGACATAGGCCCCACTATTGACCTTCTTGGGCAAAATGACTTCGATTCTGGGGTGGCTGGTGCTGGTATCAAAATCGATACGTTCCACCTTGGGGCCAATTTCAGCCTTGTACATGAGGGTTGGTTTGTCCCAGGCAAAGACCTTGACGGAACCCACAACATTCTTTACATAAAGTTCGCAATCCAGCGTAACCTGGCATTGCTCTTCCTGTCGATTTTCAGCAAAGGCGGAACCTGTCAGTACCAGTGCAAGCACCAGTAGACCTCCAGTCCATCGTTTAAAACTATACATTTCTATATTCTCCTATGGGGCACCCTAAACTCCCGAATGGGTGCCCCGGGTTAACGTTATACCCCCTCAGGCAGACGTACCATATCTTCCAACAAGGCCAGCTCTTTTGAGCGGGTGGCCATAAACATATCCAATAACCGCGGATTATTGGGATCTTCTAACATTGCCTGACGGATTTCGCCGACTGCGCCATCTATGATGGCCATATTTTCATCCAGCACCGCCATGGTGGTTTCGCTCAGGGGCGTCTCCCGGTCGGTGATACTCTTCATCAACTCGTTGCGTGCTTTCAGGTATTGCCCGTCTGCTTCGCGTAAGGCGAGGCTGCCCGCTGCGAGTTCATCCACCGGATCACCTGCTCTCCCGCCATTCTGTTGTGTAGGCATAACCTGGTAAAAAAGACTGATGGCCAACAACACCATGGCTGCAACAGCTATAACGCTACTGAACCAGACCATCCGGTTATTGCCATGCAGGTTCTCTGCGGGTGCCTCGATTTGCTTTGCGATGCCCTGCCAAAGATTGTGGTCGGGCTGAATTTCGCGGGGCAGATCTTTCGCGTCGGCCAGGAGCTGTTGTAGCAGCTCGGCTTCTTGCTTAAGCGCCGGGTTGGCGGCCAGCTCGGCTTCAAAGACCTGCACTTCGTCTGGTGACAATTCACCGTCGACCCAGGCATTGAGTTTCATTTCAAAATTTTCGTTGTTCATGCTAGTACCTCCCGGAGTAGTTTGCGCGCACGGTGTACATGAGCTTTCGATGTACCTGTGGCGATTCCGGTCATTGCTGCGATTTCGTGGTGCTTGTAGCCTTCCACGTCGTGAAGAATAAATGCATTGCGCGCGCCATCGGGTAAGGTAGCCATAGCGGCTTCCAGATCAACCACGGTACCGGGATGGGCCTCGCGCGTGGGGTGCTCCAGGTGGCTCATATCTTCGTAGGCGGTTTCGCGTTCCGAGCGACGTCCCTGTTTGCGCATGGCCCCAAAGATTACGTTTACCGTAAGTCGGTGAAGCCAGGTACTGAACTGACTCTCGCCCCGGAAACTGCCGAGCTTTTCCCAGGCGCGGACGAAGGCTTCCTGGGCCAGCTCTTCGGCTCTACCCCCTTCGCGACACATACGCAGGCAAAGTGCGTAGACCCGGCCTATGTGCTGGTTGTACAGGGTTTCAAAGGCATCCATATCGCCAGCCTGGGCCCGTTTCACCAGGAGGCTGTCGTCTATTGGAGTCGCCGTATCCTGTTGTTGTGAAATATCCAATGCTGTGCTTCCCATAATGCCTTGCCAAAATTTATGCCCGGTTGGGCGCCCTCATCTTGACTGATTCATCAGTCTCGTTCAATAGGATGCGAGGAAAAAGGAAATGGTTTACAGCGTACCGCAGAAAAGTCTGCACGTTCTTGTCTTTCCCGAGGAGGCGGGAATCTCCGCGTCAGCATGCTTAACCCTGGTTGGGGGTGAAGTCGTAGTATTTCGAGTCAAGTACGCTTGTCTTCCGAGGCAGAGCCTCGGGATATGCATTCCCAAGCAGAGCCTGGGAATGAGAGCAAACCGTTTATATGTAACTACTTAGACGCAAGTAGGTCATCACCGTTTACGATCATCTCATGCAGAATCGCCTCGTGCAGGATGCTTATAATAGGCTGGCAGTGGGTTTCCAGAATCAGGTTGCACGTTTCATCCGGGTCGGAGGCCAGGTGGTAGAGCTCGTCTTTCGCTGGATCTTCGAAGTGGCGTATAAGCTTCCATTGGGGCATGCGGTACATGCGCATGTCTGCCGTAGCACCATGATGCATGGAGTATTCTCCATAGAGGTTGTTGTCCCAGTCCATGGATTCTCCAAGAAGGAGGGGCAGGAAGTTATTGCCCCGCACGGGTTGTTCTGCCTTCACGTCCTGCCCGGCCATGGCTACTAAGGTCGGATACCAGTCGAGGTTGGAGAGGGTTTCAGTTACTTTGGACCCGGTCTCAATTTTTCCGGGCCAACGAACAATGTTGGGCACGCGAATAGAGGTGTCCCACATGTTGGGACGACGACGTTCTGCCTCTTTCATATTCTTCACGGATTTGGTAATCCAGGTCGCGTTGCCCTTGTGGATCACACCGTGATGGCCTACGTTATAACCGTGGTCGCTGGTGAAGATGACGATGGTATCTTCGGAAAGTTCATTCTCATCCAGATAGGTCAAGAGCCGACCTAAATTCCTATCCACCCCGGCGACACTCGCCAGATATTCGCGCATTTTATTTTCTACCGCTTCCAAATCCAAATCAGGGTAGTCCGGATTGGGCAAGGTCAGGTCGGTGTCCTTCACCGTGTCCCAATCACCCTCTGCCACGGGCAACCAGGGTGCATGGGGTGCACGATAGTGTACGGATAGCATAAAGGGTTTTTTCTGGTCCCGCTTGTCGAGGTAGTTCAATGCCGCATCGGTGAGAATGTCGGTGGTGAGACCCTCCACCACATCTTTCTTGCCTGCAAACTCGAGGGTTGGTTCCTTTACCTTGTTGCCCCCTTCGCGGAAACCATAGAAATAGTCATAGCCGAAGTGTTCGGGAAGATGGCGGTCCTGTATGCCGAGATGCCATTTCCCGATAAGTGCCGTGGCATAGCCTGCATCTTTGAGTTCCTGTACCCAGGACGACGCAGGTTGCTCCACACCCAGTTCTTGCTCGTTCACCAAAGGGCGGTGGGTGTAGGGGTTAATCCAGTCGGTGATGCCCACCTCCGTACCATAGCGACTGGTGAGGAGGCCCACTCGGGAAGGGGAACACACGGGCGTGGTCACAAAGGAGTTTACACAGTACGCGCCTTCTTCTACGAGACGATCCATGTTGGGGGTCTTGATATTGCCATTGCCAGAGGCACCCAAGGCCCAGGGTCCCTGATCGTCGGTAAAGACAAAGAGGATGTTGGGGGAGGCCGCAAAGGTAGACGTGCTGAAGCATACAAGGAGCAATAACCAAATCACACGTTTCATTTAAGGACACCCCGGGTTGAATTTAACGCAGTATAGCATAGCAATATAGGATTTCAGTTGCCCGATTGACGCATCTTCAAATGCCTGAAGCCAGGCTGTGTACTCCAAATTCCAATCGTTTAGGACAGCAGTGCTTCAATGTGCTTAAATATCGTCATCACTATCGTGCCCACCACCTCCACACTGCTTTATGGCTTGGAGCAAAATTTCTCTATACGCATCAGATAGCTCCTCCTTCAACTGGTTTTCCAGAAAAGGCAATAACGAGGGATGTCCCATTTCTATGGCCGCTTCCAAAACCAATGTACCACAATCCGGTTTATTTAATTCTTGCTTCAAAAGCTCTATGACATCGCCCTGTTTTCGGAGTGCTAATCCCATCAAAGCTTCTCCGCGCACATCAGGTGCCGAGTCGTTCACAGCTGTTCGCAAGGCTTCTAAAATCTCATCCGTGACTACTTCTTCTATTTGAGCACCGATTGCAAATGTGCTCCAGTCTCGTACCTCTGTGCATGTATCTTTCATTAGCTCAATCAAGGTCGCAATAGCATCTGAATCCCTATGA
>CALAXS010000708.1 GCA_937895305.1 uncultured bacterium | reverse complement strand
GTGACCTTTAATAGGGCGACCCAGCAGAAACATATCGCCAAGGAGATCGAGAATTTTGTGGCGCACGCATTCGTCTGGAAAACGCAGTTCGTCGTTGAGGATAGTGTCGTCACCAATCACCACGGCCGATTCCAGGCTACCGCCTTGAATAAGTCCTTGCTCTTGCAGCATCTTCACTTCGCGTAGGAAGCAGAAGGTACGACAGGGTGCGATTTCTTTTTTATAGGTCTCTTCGTTGATGGTGAAAGAGGCGTATTGTGTACCGATGGCCACGTGGTCAAAGGCGATAGTCATGGAAATACGCAGCTCGTCACTGGGCAGTATAGATAGGGTCACATCGTCCTGGCGGTAGTAGACGGGGTGATCGATTTCGATGTATTTCTTTTCGGCATCCTGCTCTACCACCCCGGCTTTTTCAAGGGTAGTCATTACGGGTAGGGCGGAACCGTCGCCATTGGGGATTTCGTCGGCATCCAACTCTACAATGAGATTGTCAATACCCAGCCCGACCATAGCGGAGAGGGCGTGTTCTACGGTGTGTACCCGTGCATCCCCGATACCGATGGTAGTCCCGCGAGACAGATCGACTACGTGATCGAGATCCGCTGGAACGCAGGGATTCCCGGGCAGATCCGTCCTGTAAAAATTAATTCCGAAGTCGATCGGGGCAGGTTTGAACGTAATCGTTGTCAGGCTGCCGGTGTGAAGACCCACTCCGGAGAAGGTTATTTCATTTGATATTGTTCTCTGCTTGCTCATGCAGTTAATCTTTTAGTCCGTCGAGCTGGCGTTCCAGGTGCTTGACCCGTTTAATAAGGTCTGGTACCCATCGCTGGGCCACCGAGATACGTCGCTCCGTGTTGTGATCGACAGCCGGAAATCCGGAAACTATTGCGCCGGGCGCAATGGTTTTGGTCGCCCCGGCACGTCCTGCCAGGGTTACCCCGTCTCCTATGTCTATATGTCCTGCCACGCCAGCTTGTGCGCCGACGATAACGTTATTTCCAATGTTGGCACTACCTGCAATTCCAGCTTGGCCTGCTACAACACAGTGATCGCCCAGCACTGCATTGTGTCCAATCTGGACGAGGTTGTCAATTTTCGTACCCTGACCGATTTTTGTGATCCCGAAAGTCGCCCGGTCAATGGCCGAATTTGCACCTATTTCCACATCATCGCCTATACTAACACTTCCAATCTGGGGAATTTTCATCCATTTCCCGTCGAGGGGCGCAAAGCCAAAGCCATCTGCGCCGATGACCACACCGGGATGAAGGATACAGCGGTCGCCTAGCGTACATTTTTCACGCACAACCACATTGGGAAAGAGGACGCTATTGGCCCCGATTTTGGAATCACGTCCCACATAACATCCTGCGTAAAGTACTGTGTTGTCACCAATTACAGCACCTGCCGCTATACAGACGTAGGCATCAAGCACCACGTTATTGCCGAGTCGGGCACTTTCATCCACTACTGCGCTGGGGTGTTGCCCCACAGGGTGCTGTAGCTCTTCTTGTTCGCAGTGTTGCAGTAGTTGTGCGAAAGCCAAATCAGGTGCCCCCACTTCAATCACAGGGATAGTCAGGCCGTCTTGTGCCTTTTTCATTAGGACTGCGGAAGCCTGGGTCTCGCCTAAAAAGGCAGCATATCGTGCTTCACGTACGAAGCAAATATCACCGGTTTGTGCTTCTTTAATCCCGTTCAGGCCTGTAATCCGCACGGTGGCATCGCCTATGACGTCTCCACCCACGAGGGTGGCTATGTCCGCTACGGATAGATCCATGATCGGGGTTCTTTCAAAACTGTGGTATACGTGGAGGAAAAGCAGACTCCGCCGGTTTAAAACCCCGGCGGAGCAAAATAGAAGAATGCGACTATATCGTGCCCAAGGGGTAAAAAAACCCTAGCCGTTGAGCTTGGCCAGGATAGCCGATGTTAAATCGATAGAGGTATGGTGGTAGAGAACCGTACCCCGGGGTGCGCGCTTGGAATCCAGAATAAGGTGGTAGTTTCCACTGGTCGCCAAATCGGTCAGTGCCTTTTCGATATCGTCCAGTACTTCTTTGAGTACGGCTTCTTCCAACTGGTCAATTTTGCGCTGGTTCTCTTCCAGGCCTTTCTGATAGGCAGCGATAGCGTCTTCAACTTCGTTTTCTTTTTTCAGGCGCTCGTCATCGCTCATGGTCGCCCGGGCAGCTTTATAGTTGTCCCGCATGGCTTCCACGGTCTTGGCGTTGGCTTCAATACCAGCTTGACGCTTGTCTACTTCAACCTGAAGCTCGGCATATTTCTGCTCGCGCTTCTTGTAGTCACGCATGACCTTGTTCATGTCAATAACGCCAATTTTGTAGCCACTGGCATCTTGCGCCATAGCAGGCATTGCGGTGAGACCTACAATCAAAGTAACAAGAACCATCATGGATACGGCAACATACACTCTTTGCATAATACTTTTATTCCTTTTGTTTTGAACTGGGCAAGCCCCTCTGTTCCGATGCTAATCTGCCCAGTAATACACCGGAAAGCAAGACGAGATTATAGCAACAATATGCATTTTTTTTCAAGAAATACCTATTGCGCTCTGGTCGCCTTAGAATCGTAACCCGGTTTGCATGTGAAGCTTGCCACCACCCTGATCTCCGTCAGGATTAAGCGGCCAGCCATAGTCGATGCGGATTGGGCCCATACGGGGTACGTCAAAGCCAATACCGACACCGACGCTATACTTAATATCACCAAAATCAAAGTCGCTGGCATCTGCCCAGACTCCGCCCGTATCAAAGAAACCGTATACGCGTAGCAGGTCGGTGACTTTATACTTCATTTCGGTATTGGTTACCCAGCGCAGATTTCCCCCCACGGAGAAATCTTTGCCGAAGAAAATGAATTCTTTTTCTTTCGGTCCGATGTCGCGGTTGTCATAACCACGTACTGTGGTGGTGCCGCCTGCGTACATACGATCCTGAAGGGATACATAGTCACTGCCGAGCCATTCGGCGACGTAGCCTTCGCGGGTACGCAGGGACAGTACCCAATTGCGTTCTTCGCCAAGGGGGAAATACCAGGAGGAATCGTGGTCCAGGCGATAGAATTCGTTGTCACCGAAAGCAGCCAATTGAAGTGAAACCAAGTGGTTTGCGCCTTCACTGGTGTCCACTTTACGGTCCAGTGTGCTGCGTTCAAATTGCCAGCGGGTGCTAATGGTAGAGGTTTCACCACGTTGCCGACGAACGGACTCATTAATAAAGAAGGGCAATTCAGAGATGTCGGTCAGCGCATAACCAAAGTTTACGCGCACTGTATTATAGGGCGAGAGGACTTTACCAAAACGTATTTGCAGTCCACGTTTGTCTTCGGTGTAATCCGCACCACCATTCACGCGGTAAGATTCGTTGTACGCATCAAAACCGAAGGCCAATGGATACCCGAGAATTTCAGGGTCAGTAAAGCTGAGACTGTATTCGTCGCGCTGTGAACCCAGATTGAGGCGTAATTTCAATTGTTGGCCGCCCCCGGTAAACTTGGGCCAGTTGGTAATATCAAAGTTGTTCACGTTGAGTTCCGTGAAGCCACTAACACCATCTTCGGTACTGAAGCCAGCACCAAAGTTGAAGGTACCTACACTACCTTCTTCAACATCTACACGAAGATCGCTGAAGAGGTCGTCTCCTTCTACATCCAGCGGGAAGAGCCGCACTCCTTCAAAGTAGCGTGTACCTTCCAGGCGCCGTTTACTGAAATCAACCAGTTTTCCGTCGTATCGGTCTCCGGGTGTTATCAACAGTTCGCGACGAATCACCTCATCTTTAGTAACTTCGTTACCTGCAATATCGAGTTGGCGAATGTATTTGAGTTCGCCTTCGCGCACGTTATGGGTTACATGGGTGGTTTTGGCTTCGCGGTCCAGGGTCACCTGGGGTGTTACCGTGGCATTAATGTAGCCACTTTCCTGGTATGCACTTTCAATATTTGAAGC
>CALAXS010000707.1 GCA_937895305.1 uncultured bacterium | reverse complement strand
AACATACGGGGTCAAATGAACGCATACTGGGTATATATGCCCTGCTGCTATTCACTAAAAAGCGCTACTCGCTGACACAACTCTCCCAAATATTTAGTTGTTCAAAGCAGACCATATTGCGGCATATTGATCAAATCGCAATCAGGCAAGAAGTGGAGCTGGTACAGGAAATTGAGGGCAACCAAAAGTACGTCCATGTGAAGGCACCCAACAAACCGGCCAATGTGACCATTGACTCCGATGCATTGGAGTACCTGTCCCTTTGTCGGGACATTGTAGCCCACCTATTGCCAGGTGAGGTGCGGAATGAATTGGAAAAGACGGTATCGCTGGCCTCCTTCGTACTTACTCCGCAGGGTAGTCCAGCACCCGGCACAACCCATGTGGCAGGAACGTTTACCAAGGGCGCAATCGATTATTCTCCACAGCAGAAGACCATTGCGACCCTGCTGCAGTCTATACGTGGGAAACACTGGATTACCTGTCGCTATGTCAGTGCCACTAAAAAGCAGACCCATTCCATGCGGGTACGGCCTATCAAGCTGGTGGCCTATCGGGAAGGGCTCTATCTCCTCCATAACAGCATGAATGAACCCGCTCCCCACATGATGCCCGTTCAACGTATCAGCGGCATCACACTGGAAGACGCCACCTTTACGAAGAAAGATATTCCTCATGATGAAGTGCCAGGCACCTTTGGGGTCATAGCAGGGAAACCCTTCACTGCGGTGGCCAAGGTGTCCTCCCATGCGGCCAATTACGTATCCGAACGCACCTGGAGCGAAGATCAGAAAATCAGGACTTTTAAGGATGGTTCCATCAAGATCACCTTTACCACCACAAGCAAGCCCGAAGTCATTTCTTGGGTACTGGGCTTTTCCGGTGAAATCGAGTTATTGGAACCTGTTGAGTTACGGGATGAACTGAAGAAACGATTACATAAGATGATGAAAGCATATAACAGATGAGTTACCACTATGAGTGATAATCAAAATGCGCCATTTGAAGTAGGTACTTTTACTGCTGCGCAAGGTTACGCCAAAGCCTTTAACACCCTTGAGATTTCACACCTGGAGCCCTTATTAGCGGACAATGTGCAGTACGCTTCCCAGTGGGTATTTGAAGAAATTAAATGCAAGAAAGACTTTGTCCGTTATCTGGGTGGGAAATACGAGGCCCTAAGAAAGGCCGGGGCGATAACGATGGCATCCACTTCCTGGGCGATCATTTGTTCCACCAGGGTAATCTGCCCACTCACGTCTTCTTCATTTTTAATGCCGTTGGTAATGAGTGAAAAGTTATCGCTGTTTTCCGAGGCATAGACCTGTGCACTGTCTTCCATGGTCTTGAAGAATTCATTGGCCAGTGATTTCATGACCAGCGCGACCCGGGGCTTGTCGGTGGACTCTTTGGGGGTGCTCTGGTCGGTGTTGGAACATGCTGTGAGCAGAAAAATAAGAACCAGGGGCAGGGTACGGATGAACATTGTGAGTCTCCTTCTGGAAGTCAGCATAGCACCTGTCAAAAAGTAATGGTCAAAACCCGGTCGCGCGTATCGTAAAGCGGGCATGGTGCCGAATCCGGTAGTGAGTATAGCTTTTGCGCAAACGATTGTGCAATACTGCGGATGAATTGTTGCGATAGCCGGGTGAACGTGGGTACGCTTCACCCTTTAGGGGTCGGGATATCATTTCGCTATGGGTAGTACACCGAAATTAACAATGAAAAAACTTGCTGATGAGCTGGATCTGTCGGTGTCTGTCGTTTCGCGTGTCCTTAACGGCAAGGCGGATGCGTATCGAATCAGTGCCGGGACCCAATCGCTGGTACGTGAAGCCGCGTTAAAGCATGGATTTTCTATCAATCAACTGGCGCGCGGGTTGCGTCTTCAAAAGACGAGCACCATCGGTTTGCTGATTCCGGATATTGCCAACAGCTTCTTTTCCATGACGGCACGCGAGGTGGAAAAACTGGCGCGTCATCATGGCTATTCGATTATATTGTGCGATACGGAGAATAGTGAGACGGTAGAACAACAGGCCCTGGACTTGTTGTATAACCGTTCGGTAGACGGGTTACTGATTGCTCCTGTGGGGAATGATTCACGGTATATTGAAGCCCTGTATGCCAAGGGTATGCCTATCGTATTGGTT
>CALAXS010000706.1 GCA_937895305.1 uncultured bacterium | reverse complement strand
CTGGTGGTGCATAGCCACCCCAGGGGAGTTTGGCCTGCCAAAGCTCTTCCCCCGTAGCACTGTCGAAAGCGCGTAGCAGTTCGTCTGGTGTGCCGCCACAAAAGACCAGCCCCCCGGCAGTAACCATGGCACCACCAAAATTTTCTGCACCCGTGTCCGTCGCGCCCCATTCCGCCAATTCAGGGTACTGCCCCAGGGGTACCTTCCAATCGATTTTTCCTGTATTCAGATTGACGCAGTTCAATGTGCCCCAGGGCGTGCGTGAACCGGGATAGCCCTCGTGATCCAGGAGTTTAGTGAACCCGGTAAAACTGTAGTGCAATGGTGCGTCATGGTCACTGGTCTGTAACGCAGGATCGATGTCGCGGTTATAGAGAAAGTCCACCAGACTGTCGGTCATGGCTTCATCCAGGCTTTCTGCTGCGGGCATGAGGTTACGCCCTGTGATAAGCAAGTCCCGTAACGCTTCTTCCTGGATGCGTTTCTCGAGGCTGTGCAAGGGTGGCGCGAGATTACCCCCTTCACGGTGTGTACCATGACACTTCACGCATTGTTCCGCGTAAACCAATTGGCCCGGTGTAGGGGGTGCATTGGGATCGCGCCGCACATCTTCCGGCTGAAAAACGGTAATGCTCCAGGCCAATTCATTGGATGTCACATAAATACAGTTCGTCTCCGGGTTATAGGCAGCCCCGGTCCACTC
Organism: uncultured bacterium; assembly: GCA_937895305.1. Lineage (GTDB taxonomy): Bacteria > Hydrogenedentota > Hydrogenedentia > Hydrogenedentales > JAEUWI01 > CALAXS01. The sequence goes on along the minus strand of CALAXS010000706.1, from coordinate 1,561 downwards.
TGCACCGCCGTGGATTCCATAGAGTATGGTCGCCTTCGATTCTTCAAAGGCTTGAAACCAGCCAAAATTCGCGCCCGCGATACGTTGCTCAATATAGCTTTGCGCTTCGGAATTGCGGGTCGTCACATCCTCGGCTGTGAATTCCTGCCGGGCGAAGGGCTCTGGAATTTGAATATCCGGCTGATAGGGCCAGGTCCGTTCACCGGGTAATGGCGATACAGGTGCACGACGATATTGCATGGGAAACAGCGGCTTGCCAGTCACCCGGTCCAACACCAGCGTATTGCCTATTTTTGTGACCTGCGCCACTGCATCCACCCGCACGCCATCACGCACTACAGTTACCAGATTGGGCGATGCCGGGATGTCCAGGTCCCAAATATCGTGATGGATCTCCTGGAAATGCCATTGGTATGCCCCGGTCAAGGCATCCAGTGCCAGTATGCAATTGGCAAACAGGTTAGACCCCTGATGGTGCATGCCGATAAAGTTCGGCTTCGGGGAACCTGTTGCGATGAAAGCCAGGCCGCGCTGCGCGTCCAGCGCCATACCGCCCCAAGAATTCGCGCCCGTCTCCTGACCGTCCCAGGTATCGTGGCCGAACTCCCCGGCCTCTGGCAGGGTATGAAAGGTCCAGAGTCGTTCCCCGGTACGCACATCAATGCCCCACACATCCTTGTTATAACCTGGCAACATGAATACATGTTGATAGACTGCACCCGCCACCACCGAGGCACCGGTTTGAATCTGCCCGCCTTCGCCAAAGGATGTTATGGCTTCACCGGATTGTGGCTCGATGGCCCATAGTGCCGACCCGAAATTCACCAGCAGTCGCGCGGTATGCGTTTCGTCCCCGGCCCAGTAACACAGCCCCCGGTGTGCGGGCCGCCCCTTGGCCTTAAATCGCCACAGCTCTTTTCCGGTATGGCCTTCGATGGCGACCAGGGCATCCCCAACCGTGGGTGCATAAATCACCCCATCCACAATAACAGGATTACATTGAATATTCGCTGCACCATCTTTTGAATGGTATACCCACGCTTCTTCCAGTGTCCCGACCGTTTCCCTGTTTATCCCGGTGTGTGTCGCGTATCGGCTGTTCCCCCCATCCCCGTTCGAACGAGTCCACGTGCGATGTAGTTCCTCATCTATTGGTAAAGCTCGGGTCAGTTCGTCGGTCGGTGCTGCCGGGATGGTGTAGAATTCAGGCAGCTTGCGACGGTTTTCAGCAGATTCAATCTCTGCATTATCCGCTATTTTTCGTTTTTTTTAGCCCGGCCAGAGGTACGGGTTTGGGGCCGGGCACTTTGCCCCCATCCAGCTGGGGTAACAACCAGGCCAGACCCTCCAGGTTATCCTGCAAGGTCCGCTCCGCATCATTATCTGTATGGCCCAGAATCCCTATAGGCCCCGTGTACCCGCTGTCCTTAATCTGCTGTAGCAGTTGCAGGTCCAGTCCCCCCTGGGCTATGGGCAAAATTTTATTTCCAGCCTTGTCGCCACCCCGTTCTGTGCCATTCAGATTCAGGCTCAACATACTGTGAAACATGACATGCAACAA
>CALAXS010000705.1 GCA_937895305.1 uncultured bacterium | reverse complement strand
CGGATTCCAGGACTTTTAGATAATTTTTCAATGCAATATCCCGGCAGGTCGCAGCATAGGCCCTGTCCCCCACCGCATCCCCGGCGGTAAATCCTGAGGAGAAATCACTGGGATAGCTGATGAGTTCCCATAGCGTATCGTGGATTCTGGCCAGGTCGAGTTGTGCCCAGATCCGCTCCGGTAGCTCCGGATTTTCGTGTGTGTCCAGGTAAGCTGTAAGGGCTTTCCCCCAGGCTTCAGCCTGGTTACGGTCGTTGAATTCACGGGGAATTAAGTAGTATTTCGCTGCTGGCACAAAGCTGGATTCCGGGTATTTCCGGGCCAGTATTTCCAGGAAACCGTAGTGATAGGTATAGGCGGCTGTGACCTGATCGAAGCGGATATTTGCCCCGAGGTTATTTAGCCACAGGTAGGGTTCGGCAGAGCGGAACTCACCTTCCAGCGTACGATCCCCAAAGGCATTGTCCACCCATTTCACAAGTATATTATACCTGACAAATTTTTCACAAAGGGTGTTGGCCAACCATAGGGCCTCTTCCTGGCTATCTCCCCCATGCTCCACAGTGATAACAGGCTCAAGGCGTTGCAGAGCCGCATAGTACTCGCCCTGTTTATGGAGCTGTCGCGCCTGGGCAAGTTCGGAAGACTGGACGGCTTTGGGGAGACGTTGGTGTTCGGCACTGACCTGTAGGCAGAGACCACAGAGGGCCATGTACATGATCAGATTTCGATGTCCAAATCTTCTTCGCATGCTCGAAGTGTAGCACAGGCGATGCGGTCCCGCCCGCCGAGATCCTGGACGATGCGGATGTTGGTGAAGCCTCCCTGACGAAGCAGGTCGGAGACGGCCTGGCCTTGTTCGTGCCCCATTTCAATACCAAGGAAGCCACCGGATTGAAGATGCACCGGGGTCTGGTCGATGATACGACGGATGCAGTCCAGGCCGTCTGGACCGGAGAGGAGCGCTTTGGGGTCCTCGTGTTGGGTTATGACCGGGTCGAGGGTGTCCCAGGCCGCATCCTCCACATAGGGCGGATTGGCGGTGATGGCGCGGAATTTTGGGGTGTTGGGGGTGAGTGCGTTGAAAAGGTCGCCTTGGTGAATTGTGAGGTCAATCTTGTATTTTGCGGCGTTTTGACGGGCGACCTCGATGGCCACAGGATTCAGGTCGGTAGCGGTGACGTGGGTGTTGGGCGCGTTCTTGGCTATAGCGAGGGCGACACAGCCGGTCCCGGTGCAGAGGTCGAGTACCTCTCCCCCATCTTTTCCGAGGAAGTTCAGCGCCTCTTCGACGAGGTGTTCGGTCTCGGGTCGTGGCACGAGGAGGGGTGGACGCACGATGAGTTCCATGGAAAAGAATTCCCAGGTGCCCGTGATGTATGCAATGGGCGCATGGTTCATGCGTTGTTGAATCAGATCGGGAAAGGATTCAGGAATGATTTGCTCTTGATGAAGCTGGGCGAGGAGTTTGGAGCGTGGAATAGCCAGGCTGTGGGCTAGGAGGAGTTCGGCATCGAGTCGGGGGGTATCGGTGACGGCTTCGAGTTGTTGAGAAGCCTCGCGGAGTATCTCGGCGAGGGAGGGCATTTATTCAACCTCGGCGAGTCGCGCGGTCCGGTCTGCAGCGATGAGTGCGTCGCAGAAATCTTGTAAATCCCCTTCCATAACCATTTTCAGTTTATAGAGGGACAGGTTGATGCGATGGTCAGATACGCGATTCTCAGGAAAGTTGTAGGTGCGGATTTTTTCGCTTCGGTCACCACCACCCACCTGGCTGCGCCGATTTTCAGAGCGGGAATCTGCTTCTTTCTGCTGTTTGATTTCAAGGAGTCGTGAGCGCAATACCTTGAGCGCTTTTGCTTTATTCTTGTGTTGAGACTTTTCATCCTGACAGGTAACCACAAGGCCTGTTGGTTTATGGGTGATGCGCACAGCAGAGTCGGTAGTGTTCACACTTTGGCCACCGGGTCCCGAGGAGCGATAGACATCGAATTGAAGCTCGCTGCTGCTGATAACGAGCTCGACTTCGTCGGCTTCGGGCAGCACGGCCACGGTAACGGCGGAGGTATGGACACGACCCTGGGTTTCGGTATCGGGTACGCGCTGTACGCGGTGCACACCTCCCTCCCACTTCATCTGGCTGTATACGCTGTCGCCAGAAATTTCGAAGGAAATTTCCTTATAGCCACCAAGCTCAGTGGCATTGGTGTTCATGATGTCGATCTTCCAGCCCTTGATTTCTGCGAATCGTGAATACATCCGGAAAAGATCGCCTGCGAAGAGCCCCGCTTCGTCGCCCCCTGCTCCTGCACGAATTTCAACGATGGTGTTGCGTTCGTCATTAGGATCCTTGGGCACTAAGAGCAGACGAAGGTCTTGCTCCAGCTGTTCCAAAGACTCGCGAAGCAGGGTGCGCTCTTCATCAGCCAGCGCACGCATTTCCTCATCCTTCTCTTCCTTGAGAACGGATTCGGCTTCTTCCAGGCTTTTTTCCTGCTCCTCAAAACGTTGGAAAGCCGCTACGAGTTCCGAGATACCTTTATGCTTTTGGGCATGTTTACGGTAGGTATCGGGATCTGAAGCGACTTCCTGAGTGGCCATTGCCGCAGAGAGCCGTTCGGATTCTTCGACAACAGTATTGAGCTTTTCGCGCAGGATGTCTTCCATACGGAGGGTTTATTTCCCGTATTTTTTCTGGAAGCGTTCTACACGTCCTTCACTATCCACAAAGCGCTGTTGGCCTGTGTAGAAGGGATGGGAAGCACTGGAAATTTCGAGGGTATAGAGGGGGTATTCTTTACCGTCTACTTCGGTTGTTTTTTCGGTCTTAACAGTAGAGCGTGTAATCCACTCGAGGTTTTCGCCGACGTCCTTGAAAACTACTTCACGGTAGTTTTCGGGGTGAATATCTTTCTTCACCGGAGTTCTCCTTTATCGGTTATTGCACCG
>CALAXS010000704.1 GCA_937895305.1 uncultured bacterium | reverse complement strand
CAACCTTGTCCTCACTGACGCAGCTCCGTAACAATAATTTGTTAAAGCGCTCTAGACGTGGCGGAGAACCCGGTTCATGCCCACGATTTCCAGGCGACCCTCATGCATCAGTTGGGCATTGACCATGAACGATTAACCTACCCTTTCCAGGGACGGCACTTCCGTCTTACCGACGTTCACGGTCATGTGGTGAAAGACATACTGGAGCGAGCTTAAAGTCATCCCTCTTTCGCCCCAGAGCATAGAACGCTGCGATAATGAGCAGTAAGGGCAAGAGGATACGAGTAACTGCTGAGTATAAGGGCAGGCTGTTCGGCGCACCGAAGTCGTAGGGGTCGGTTCCCCACTGCAACTCCTCGGCATCGGACATGCCATCGTCGTCGCTATCGGTATCCAGATAATTCTGGATGCCATCATTATCCGGATCGCCCTGACCTTCTTCGCTGTCGAGAATACCATCTTCATCTGCATCGTAGTTGGCATCGTAGGTAATATCAATCGAAGTAGCGGAACTTTCGAGGTCGTTATCGTCCACAGCCGTTATGAGGAATGTGCCGTCTGCCTTCGCCAGAAGGTCCAGGCCGGCAGTCCATACGCCGCTACCGGGTATGAGGCCTGTAACAGCAAATCCGTTTACACGGATTTCCACCACATCGCCCGCACAGGTGCCTTCGAGCAGATAAGGCGTAACGCCCGTACTAAAATCCTCTCCACCATGGCTCAGAATTATGGGCGCTGCGGGGGGAACCGTATCTAGCGTCTGCACATCGATATTCCAGGTAAAGGTGTTCAGGTCCGGGTCATTAAACCATCCGTTGACTTGCGCAATCGCGGTTTCGCCAGACAGGAGTGTGGCGATTTCTATGGTCGTAGATGCACCGGGCAGTACTTGCGCAGCGGGCTGTGTTTTAATCCATACTTCATCAATAGGAACCGTGGTGAGGTGAAACGCGCCCAGGTCCAGGATTCCTGCTCCATTATTTTGAATGGTATAGGTGAAGCTGTTTTCTATCGCAGGATTTCCAACTTGCAGCATATCCGTTTCGCCCTCCATTATTTCAATGTCCCGGTGCAATGTGAGAGATGCCGACTGTGTTTCATTCCCGTCCAGTGCAACGACATAGGCAAGCAGATCATTGAGGTCGTCCGCGGAAAGGGAGCGTCGGTGGGGTGCGGCCAGTGCGGCATCATCGGGCGTTGCAAAGAGTACATCATCGATATACAGCTCACCGCCACTGCCTTTGGTGAGTACGATGCTGTTGATACCGCTTTGATAGGGGATGGGCACACGGACCGTGCGCCACTCCGTGGGCTCATAGGACGGGTAGTTGGGCGTTTGCAGCAGCACTATGTTGATGGGAGTCCCGCCGTTGGGTGTTACGGTTACTGTGGTACCGCCATAGAGCAGGCTATAGCGAATTTCGACAAAAGCCGTCCCGGCTGCTGTAGTAGACACATCGTCGAAGGTGATGGATTCGCCACTATCGAGTTGCACGAATTGACCGTTATGCCAGTCCTTCATGGTCAACCAGGGCACATCCCCCGCAACTGCGCCACCACCAAGCACTGCGTCTTCGGCCTGTATCATGCGTCCCCCCATAATGGTGAATACTTCTTCCAGGGTCTGGGCACTGCCATCGTGGAAGTAGGGCGCGGTGTCATGAAGGCCCAACAAGGTGGGGGTATCAATACCACTGAGAGGCCCGCCCAGACGCTGGCCTGAAGTCGTGCGTAGCGTACCCACATTGTGCATGAGTCCGTCGGTAAAAGCTGTTGCCGGATTATGACACATAGCACAGCCTTCCGTTGCAAAAATAACCTGGCCCTGCAGTGCATCCGCGCTGAGATCACTATTATTTTCGCGATTCGGATTGCGGGGTATGGACGACGCTCCCAGCGAGGACACGTAGGCCGCCAGTGCGTCCAGGTCAGCATTCAAACCCGTCTTGGCCGTACCCAGCGTGTTACTGGTGGTCGTAAATTCCGGGTCGGTGAGAAAACCGGAGCCCCCGAAGAAACCGCGTATGTCATTTTCAAAATCCTGAATCTCGTCGAAGTTCGCCGTCCAATGGACATTGCCATGGGCCATACCCGAACGTCCGCGCAGGTCCGTCGTATTGCGGAACCCTTCGCCGCGATTGGTGAAGTCCCAGGTACGTCCATCGTGACTACCATCAAGGTGGCAGGTCGCACAACTGATGTAGCCCTCTGCGCTCATTCGGGTATCCGCAGCATTGTAAAATATTTCTTTACCTTGCAGTACCTGGGGATGAAGACGTTCAACACCAACCGTACTCAGGGTTGTTGTAGGCAGATTAAGATTACCTGCGCTAAAAAAAGTACTGGCATCAAACAGGGTCACGCTACGACCCATAAAGTCTTTGGTGAAAACCTGACCAGTTGTCCCATTCACGGCAACGGCCTGGGGCGCCAGCCCGGTGCCCCAGCGACTGTTAAGGGTGCCCGGACTGTTTTGCTGCATGAAGTCGAACATGTCGATGACGCCAATCTGATTATTGCCCTGGAGGGTTATGAAGGCATAGTCGCCCAAAGGGCTGAAGGCAACCGCGCTGGGGGATTCACTGTTGTCGATATCGAAACGCAGGCTGCGGTTCTCTGTATGGGTACTCAAGTCAACCAGCATGAGCATGGCACGCACGGTACTGTCCTGACCCGGCACCATGGTAGGGCCGAAAAAGGTACCCCGCGTTGTGTTGTCTTTTTTTGCGACCACCCAGGCCCAATCACCATCCGGTGATATGCCAATACCAGCAATGTAATTGGGTACGCCCCGCCCCGATGCGGAACCATCTGTAGCATGATCACGGGCCAGGCCAATGGTGTGCGTGAGGGACATGGACCCGGCCAGATCCACGTCATAGAGGGTGCCCTCGTGTTCGCCCGATAGAAAACGTGTGATAAGGGCGCGTGTGCCATCGTGGGTAACGGCGATGGCCCGTGGCGTAGGACCCAGTGGCAGGGTAGCGTTTAGCGTTTGTGTTGCAACGTCATAGCGAAGCAGTTCGCCTGAACCTTCGAGACTAATCAACATGGCACTGCCATCGGGTATGGGCGCGATAGCCACAGGTGCATCGCCATAATTCAGCGGTAGCAGGGCCTGTTGCGCACCCGTCAGGGTATCAATAACATGGATTTCATCGGCATCCCGACAGGGCACCCACAGATAGCCATCGTTACCCAGCGCAATGCCCATGGGATGAAGACCCACTTGGGCTTCCCAGAGCACGGTCTCCGTATTGGTGTCCACCGCGGTAACGGTATTGTTGTCTGGGTTAACAGTGTAAGCCCGGTTTGTTGCTTCATCCAGGGCTATCTGGCTACTTGCAGTGGAGTTCGGTTCGCCGGGTGCAGAGGCGATGGTGATTTTTCGCGATTGTGCTGAAACCGCACCATGCTCATCGCGAATCTGTAACGTCAACTGAAAATGCCCGGCATCGGTATAGGTATGGGTGGTCCCTGTACCTGTCGTCCAGGCACCCAGAGTTGTGCCATCACCGAGATCAATTCGGAATTCTATATCATCGCCCTCCGGGTCGCTGCCGGGCCAGGCGAGCGTCGCCACGGTATTGGGTTCAGGGACCATCGGTGTAGCGGTGAATGTCGAAATGGTGGGAGTCTGATTCTCGCCGCTGTGGGTGCTGCCCGTGGAGAAGCGAAAGCTGAATGGTTCGAGACCATTGCCCGCTGCATCCTGAATTGCCGACGTCAGAATAAGTTCGTACGTGGTGTTGAGCAGCAAGGGTTGTTGAGGGGTCACCGTGAGGAGCTTACCCTGGCTGAAAGCGTGCCAGGTATCGATAGGGCTCCCGCCCACAGGTTGCAGGATAAGGGAAACGCCATCCACGATGGTTTCCGCTTTCAGGGTCTCGGGAATAGAGAGGGTGATGGGACATTCCGTTGGAAAGTCAATCTGGTCTGGACGGGGGACATGATAGGCCACATAAGGGCCCCGTGTATCCGCAGCAGCCTGTTGCGCCCATACCGCGAGACCGGGACCATCGGTGCCATAGCCACCCGTAACCAGGAGGTTGCCCAGGGGCATGGCGAATTGACTGGCATCGATGAGGCCGGGCGTTGTGCCCAGCTCCAACACAACATCGAAAGTACGCATGTCGATCTTGTATTTGTTCATGAAGGCGAATTCGTCCTGAAAAGTGACGTATTGGTTGGAGCCGGATAGATTACGGTTGGCGACGATTTTCAGGTCCGTTGGATCTTCGAAGTCGACCACCATGTACCCGGCGCGACTGCCTACGCCCCCTTCACCATGACGACGGGGAAAGAAAATATAGTGGCTATAAATTTCCGGCCAATATCCGCCGGGGTTGCCTTCTTTAAGTACATCAAGCAGTATGGGATTGGATAAATCGGAAATATCATAGGTGGCCACGCCCGTTCCCGCCTGATCAGAAGCGACAATCAGAATATTGCCCATGATGAAAGGAAAGCCCGTGACCCCGGTCAGGCCCAGGTGATCCCAGGTCGCCTTGATGGCCGGGCCTGTGGTTGCGCCACCATTATTCCAGTCATAGACCCAGTCACCGTTGCGCCGCACGGCCAGCCACATATCACCACCCACGGCGTTATAGGTCCAGAAATCATTGAGCCCCCACGGCGACTGGGCACCAGCCCGTTGATAACTACCCAGGGGCAGTGCCTGCTGATCGCCTATGTCCGCACGCTGTAGGTTTGATGTGCCAATAGGGGTGTCGGGGCCGCCTATACGAAAGGCATCTTTCCAGACATCATGGGGATAGGTATTATCGCAAGGGTCCAGCGCATCACCCAGGCAATGAGGCCCCACATAAAGATAAGGACCCGATTTAAAATAACCGTGGGCATGAAAACCACTGGCCGAGGCAGGATAAAGCGTAACGGCGGGTCCGGTGCTATCCAGGTCCTGAATGTCTACGACGCGGATTCGTAAATCAGCACCCGGCTGGCTGCCCGGTGCTTCAGGCACAGAAACAATATGCTCGCCGTGCCAGGCCACGATAGCGGTGCGACCTTGCTCAGGGGCGATGGGTCCAGCAAGCAGATCACCCGGGGTACGAGCCACATTGGGGAAGCCTTGGGCGGTGGTTGATACGGCAAAAAACAGGCAACTCAAACCCATCACAATGGCAACCATAGTGCCAAATTTTTGTAAGGGGTTAAGTGCCATGTTGTGTGGTTTAAAAGCTATGTTCGGCGCACCGCGAACCAGGAAATACGTCAACTACATTCTCCTCGGTGCAAGATCATCTACCATCTTGACCGGTACAGCGGTGCCACGGAACTCATCCTCATCCATCTGCCTCTTGCCATAATCAATGAATTGTACCATGAAACCAGAAAATGGGCCAGTCAAGGATGGTACACCTTGATGGCCCATTATTTTGGATAGACTGTGAACTAGACTGTTTCTGGAATAACCCAGGGTTCACGATAGTTCGCTCGAAGGAGTTTGTTGGCCGCGTCATTATCGATA
>CALAXS010000703.1 GCA_937895305.1 uncultured bacterium | reverse complement strand
ACTATTTTGGAAGGATTTCAAGCTATCCAAAACAATAATATTGATCGGCTTAGTAGTCACGCACTTACCATTTATTGCCATAATTGGAAGTGCAGGGCAAACTGAAAGTATCGCTCCAAGTGTAAGACTCGCGAGCATAATAGCAATGACAGTCAGCTGGATAGTCTTTCCCATGTGGAGTGCAAGCAGCTATGGTAGCGAATGGCCATCCTCAACGGACCAGTATCTTGCCTACCTTCCCGTTACGAACAATCAGTTACTCAGTAGTAAATTACTTGTAGTAGCCTTACCGTCAATGTTCGTTTTTATCTTGTGTTTAGCCTGTTTTCTTTGGGCACAGAGCAACATCGAAACTGAACCTAAGATTTACATATCAATGTCTTGGGACGATTTCAGAACATCCGACTTCCTTTCAGGCACTGTGGCATATTTGTGTGCAATGCCAGTAACGTTCGCAATGGGCTGGTATTTTGCTGCACGTTTAAAAAGGGTTATCGTTGCAATCATACTAGGTATAGTTTCTGGCCCAGTTGCTATGGCGACTTGGGCGATATCCAGCATGCCTGATGGATATATCGCAGAACATTTTTTACCACTTGAAGCCATTGGGATACATTCTGCTCTTCTGACAACTATTAGCATTCTATTGATTGTGCTTGGCTTTAATCGAAGCAAAACTGGCAGCGTGTAAAGGAAAAATCCATGCGAATACATATCAACCCCGGCGATGGGGTTCCCATCTATCGCCAAGTCATCAAGCAGATGAAATATCTCATCGCATCGGGACGGCTCAGTCCGGGCGATGAACTCCCCCCCATCCGAAAGCTGGCACAGGCATTACTCATCAACCCCAATACGGTGGCACGGGCGTATCGCGATCTGGAGCAGGAGGGCCTCCTGCAATCGCGACAGGGATCAGGCACGGTGGTAGCGGACAGTGGGTCACCCTTATCGCTGGAAGTGCGGGAACGTATTCTGGCGGATGAAATAGATGGGGTGATTGCCATATCGAAACAACTTAATTTCAGTCGTGATGAATTTAACACCGCAGTAGAGAAACGCTATGTGCACCTGAACCAGGAAATCGATGCGAAGGAACTATCCCATGAGTAATACATCAAAAGCAGAAAACATCATTGAAGTGAGCAACCTGACCCGTCGATTCAAACGCACTACAGCGTTAAGCTCCGTTACACTCAACATCCCCAAGGGCGGAGTCTTCGGGCTCGTGGGCGAGAATGGCGCAGGTAAGACAACACTTATCAAGCATATCCTTGGACTCTATCATGCGGAGGAGGGCGGTGTGCAGGTCTTTGGCCACGACCCGGTAGAGAGCCCTGAATTGGTATTGGCCAATATCGGGTACCTGTCTGAGGATCGCGACATTCCTACATGGATGAAGATTCATGAACTCATGTCCTACACGGAGGCTTTCTACCCCAAGTGGGATCGTGTTTTTGCACAGGAACTCCTGGACCTCTTTGAGCTGGATCCCCATGCACGCATCAGCACCTTGTCTCGCGGGCAACTGGCCAAGGCCGGATTACTATCCGCACTGGCCCATCGTCCGCCGCTTCTGGTGTTGGACGAACCAAGCTCTGGCCTGGACCCGCTGGTACGGCGCGATATTCTCGGTGCGGTGATTCGCACGGTGGCGGATGAAGGACGCACGGTGCTGTTCTCTTCGCACCTGCTGGATGAGGTGGAGCGTGTGGCTGACCGGGTGGGGATGATTTACCACGGTCAGCTGGTGGTGAATCAACCCATGGACACCCTGCGTGCCAATCATCATCGCATGGTGGTGCGTACATCGGAAAATGTTGGGACCAGCATCTTCGACGAAGCCCTGTCGGTGCAGAGTGATGGTACGGAACACACTATCATCTGCGATGGCAAGGTGGACGTCATCAAGGCGCGAATCGCTGAATCAGGTGGCGAGATACTCGAAGAGAGCAGCCCGTCGCTGGAAGACATCTTTGTGGCCCGTGCTGAAAGCACAGAACCTGTGGAGAGTTAGGCACATGCAAGCCATTATCAAGGGGATACTCCTCCCCCATTCCAAACGCGCCGGAAAAATGATGGGCATCAGCATCCTGCCCATCCTGGGCCTGGGGCTTTTCGTAAACCTCATCGATTATTTATTCCTGGCAGATGATGTGGAGTATACCTTCTATGAAGCCTATTATGGTTTTGGATATGTGGTAATCAGTATCTGTATCTTTGGTGCAGGCCTGCTACTTTTGTGCATTGAATCCTCACCCAAAGATACGAAATTCCGCTTTCCCAACTACTATTTCTTACTTCCAGTCAGTCTGGGAAAGGTCTTTGCGCTTGTCTATAGCTGGCGTGTTCTTATCTTTGTACTCTACACCATCGTGCTTATCATCATAGGTGAATTTTTGTATCAACCTTTCAATTTCTATGAGCGTACTAAAAATTTCCAGGACCATTTGGAGATTATTTTTTCGGTCACAGTCATCACCACTGCCATATACATGGGTCTGCAAGGCCTGGCCTGGGCCTCCAACATGGTGCGACTGAATTCCATGCTGTCCTATGCGACCTATGCGGCCCTCTTCACACTCTTCTTTTTAGGGTCAATTTTTGTTGAAAACAACCATCTTGATCTTGAAATATTTGTACTGTGCTGTATTTGTGCTGTCCTGCTGTCCGTTCTGTTGGGCTATGTGGGTGTACGTATGCAACGATCCGGGACCGTACTCAATTCATATATGCCTACGATTTCCATACGAAGTCCCAAACGTGGAGCGGCCCACACCTATCGTTTATTTCTCTCCCCCATGCGCGCGCAAATCTGGTACGAGTTTCGCCGGGGCTACATGTTTCTGCCTATAGCTGCACTCGTAATCATCCCGGTATCAATACTCTTTCTAGGGAATAAGGATGGCGACATTGTCGGATTAGTCTATGTCCTTTTGCATGTCATTGCCTTGGCCATAGGCTTTCTCATGGATAGACGTACCACGCTGTACAGCAACTTTGCATTGCTCCGCCCCCAAAGTACCATGGACCTTGCACTGGCCAGAATTGGTGCAGCAGCATTGGCTATAGGCTGCACCTTTGCAGTCATCGCCCTGCTTTCCATCCCCTTTCAATATGAACTGCGCGATGCCTTTGAGGTCCCTGGATACCCATCCAAATATAGCTACCATGGGATCGTCATCCTTTTGGGAGTACTCTTTCTCGCCGCCATGCTCATGGGGGTGCTGGTCGCAGGTCGGATCATGTTGATCCTGTTTTTGGGCGTTGCCATTGGTGCTTTGGTCGGTAGCAGTATGTGGGATGGTTTGCTGTGGTTTATGAAGAAGGAATACATGGAAGTGTGGCATGCACTCACCATAATGGCCTGTGT
>CALAXS010000702.1 GCA_937895305.1 uncultured bacterium | reverse complement strand
TCTGTGCGGGTGAGGCTGGTTTCGAGACGGGCGGGGTCGGAGCCTACTTCATTCTCGGTGAGGGCAAAGGCGGAGACATGGCCCTGGGTGCAGAGGGGGAGGTATTTACGTTTTTGTTCTTCGGTGCCGAAGAGTTTGAGGCATTCGGGTACACCGACGGATTGGTGGGGGGAGAGGAAGCCCATGAGGCTGCCTTCGTAACTGGCGAAAAGCTGCATGGTTTTGCAGTATTCGAGTTTTGTGAAGCCGAGGCCTTCGTAGTCTTTGGGGATATTCATGCCCAGCGCACCGAGTTCAGAAAGGCGCTCGATGGTGTTATCGGGGAATACACCAGTGGCGTCAATTTCGAGGGGATCGATTTCGTTGAGCAGGTATTCTTTGAAGCGCTTTTTAAATTCGGTGTACTCGGCGCGTTCTTTGCCTTCCGGTACCGGGTAGGGCGCGAGGAGGTCCGGGGTGAACTTGCCGAGGAAGAGGGATTTCATGAAGCTGGGCTTGCGCCACTGCTTCTGACGTGCGTCTTCTGCAACTGCGCGGGAAGTAGCAGCATCGGTGGATTGTGGGGTTTCGTTTGTACTCATGGGTGTGGCTCCAGACTAGGGGGTACTATAGCGCATTTTTGGCTAGGGGTGAAGGGATAATCCAGTTTTTTATTCCGCGAAGCAAGCATGAACCTTGATATTCTTTTTCCCGGTGTCATATTGCAGCGTTATGCGATCTCCAGGTTTGAGGTTATAGGGCGTTTTAAATTCCAATGTCTTGGGCGTAAAAGGAGAAGGCATGGGGATAGCCAGGAGAATTTCCTCCTCGCCATTGGCCCGGATGAGGATGCATTGTATGCTCTCCAGGGGATCCAGCATGGTAAAACCCAAAAGCACACAAGGCACTTTTATAGCCCAACCATTTGCAGCACCATCAAAGGGGACTACGCTATGTTTGGGGAAATCGGTGTCTGGCACAGGGTCGGTCGCCATTGGGGCCTGGGATGCTTCCCCGACTATGGCACCCCCTTCAATCCACTGCAATACGGTGTTTCTGGCTTGATAAGGGATCGGTTTTTGATGTCTGAATACACCGAACTCACTATGTAGCGGCCAGGGGGGCATTTTCCCACTGAGGACTGCTGTTGCGATTTTGTCGCGAATAGGGAAGAGGTCATCGTAGCTGCTGAGGCCGGGCTTGTTGTCGGTCTTGTTTTGGTGGCAGTCCAGGCAGTGTTCGTTGATTATGGGTGCAATGTCTTTGTGGTAGGTTGGGAGTTCATCTGTTGTCGGTAGCGCGGGATAGGTGATGCTGCACCCTTCCGTCTTTGTTGTGGGTACGCGAACTTCTTTTCCGGCCAATACATCTTCCAGGGCTTCCACGAGTTCCTTGCGTCCGATGAAGGGCTTTACACCGCCGAGGCGGTATTGATCATCGATTCGCCCCCGATAGCGAAGGACTTTATCCTTATCCAGAATGAGGGCTTCCGGGGTGCGGGTAACGCCGAGGTCACGACATGCGGAACCGTCGATATCGCTGAGCATGGGGAAGGAGAGGCCATGTTCTTGCTGGTACCAGGCCACATCAACAATGGTATCGGCAGGACTGGCATTGATGCCGATGAATTGTACACCCTGCGTTTTGTATTCTTCTTCAAAGGCCTTAATGCGGCTGGTATAACGCTGTGCCAGGGGGCAGGTGTTGGATAGAAAAATTAGCACCCAGGCCTTGTGCTCGCCGTAGTCCGTCAGACCCTGTGTCTCATAGTGTTGATTCATGACGGTAAATGCCGGGGCAGGCGAGCCTATGGACAGGGGCGTAGCCCCAAGTGATCCACTGGAAATGAAGAGAACTGCAATAATGCTGGCGGTTACGCTATGTAGTTTTCGAGGACTCATTGGGGGCTAAGATACCAGCACTAAGGCCCATTATGCTAGAATCCCGAACTTTGCTGCGGTTCAATAGTAGGGATAGAGTATATGGCTGAACGTATAGA
>CALAXS010000701.1 GCA_937895305.1 uncultured bacterium | reverse complement strand
TGTTCAAGGACAATACCCAGATTCTCAAGCAAGCTTAGCAATTGCTCCTGAAGTGTGGTGCAACTCATAAGCAGTGCTGCCAATACATCTGCATACGGCGCTATAGTCTCTGCCGCTTGTGGCTCACAGGCCAATTTATTGCGATTATAGTCATAAGCATACTGTGTCAGTGCCATTAGTTCTGGATAGCTACCATCACACATAACACTGCGGATTAGCTCTAGCGATGCAGTTTCTGTTAGTCCATCGGCATCCAGGTCCATGGTTTCTGGGTCTGTGGTTTGTTTAGTGGCGTAACCCAGCGCATTAAGTAGTAATTCCCATTGTGTTTGGAATCCTATCGATTCTACGCATAAATCACTTTCCCGAATATCTTCACCACAGGTATATTCACCTTCCCCTTCTGATGGAAGACCTTCTCCTTCGCCTTCACCAAGCATACCCTCACCTTCGCCCTCAGTGGCTCCACAGAACCCTTCAGGATCCAGAACAATGACGGTGCTTTCACAGGTCGTCTCGTTTCCAGATGCGTCCCTTACCGTTAGCAGTACGGTGTTGCTACCCAGATCTGCACAGGTAAATTGGTTGGGGCTCACAGAAAGCGTGACATTTCTGCATGTATCATAACTTCCATCATCCACATCGCCAACAGTAACACTAGCAATATCATTACTACTGACAGCCTTAACAATCACATCTTTACACAGGGCGACTGGGGGAATAGTGTCTCTTACAACCACAGTACGTTGGGCTGCTCCTGTGCTCCCTGAAATATCGGTAGCACTATAATTCACAATATATGCATTTGGGGTGCTTGTATCTACAGCACTGTTGTCGATATCAACAGGCAGGGTACCCTCACATTTATCGAAGGCGTTGGCCCCAAGCTCACTGTAATCATCGCCGCATTCTACGGAGAACACGACATCGTTGGGCATGGTTTTACAGATTTCGATGCAACGCGCCCAGTCAATGACCCCTTCACCACAGGCACAGCCCACGGGCGTACCCGTGACCTTGCCGCGCTCCGCATCGGATTGCTCCATAGCGATGTCCTTGGCGTGTAAATGCACCAGACGATCTTTCACACGCTCCAGCCATGCATAGGGGTCTTCACCGCCCAGATAGCCGTTGCCTGTATCAAAGTTAATGCCGATGCTGGGTGAGTCCACGAGGTCATAGATACGGTCCAGGCCATCCGGCGTCTTGGAGTATTGCTGGTGCGGCTCGATGCCAATCAGGATATTGCGTGGCTCCGCGACCTTCGCCGCTTCCCCCAGGGTATAACGCATGAGAACGTGGTCTTCTTCTTCCGTCGTCCAGTCTGGCTTGGGACCTTCATCCGTGTTGACCACAGGCGCGCCGATTTCCGCCGCAAAGCGAATAGCCTGCTTGAGGTACTCCACGCTGATTTCCGGTTTACACAACGGCGTGTGGGTGCTGAGGCCCGAACATTTCACCCCATATTTTTCACAAGCCCGTTTAATGCGCAGCGGGTCGTCCAGCATGGAAACGCTGTGGAAATAGCCCGCTTCACTCAGCAGCTCGCGCCCCCAATGGACCATGGGTTCCACATAGTCATAGCCCAACTCGGCCGCTTTAGCAACACCCCATTCCATGGGCTTGTCTTCGTGCCGCACAAATTCGAGGTTAATTCCCAGAAGTATATTCGCCATAATTTTAATCTCCCCCATTGTTCACAGAAACTAATTGTAGACCTTTTTATCCAGTTTGTCCAGTAAGACGAAACCCCCTACTTAACAAGAGTCAGCAATACGCACTATGTGAATTCTGCGTGCTTTTTCGCGTTATGTCTTGCTGGCCTTGACTAATCCCATTTGTTCACAGATAATCACTACGACTGTGTTTTTGGACATGGATATATCGTGGCACTGCAATCAGTAAATTGGGAATCGAAAGAGGAGTACGAGGCAATGGGGCTAAAGGCATTATATATTGTGACCAGCTTTGTGGGGGTATTGTGCATGGCAAGTAGTGCAGCGCCCATTGAGCGATTTGGGGAAACTTTTACATCCCCCCAGGAATTTTACAATTCGGAATTATTCCGACAGAGTGGGGCACGTTGTGGTACAGAAGCACAGCGCGCACTGATTCCAGAAGACTTAAAAGTTGTCGATCCATCGGACTGCTCCTCCAGCGCGACCAATCCCACGGTTGATTATGAACCCGGTGCGACTATCCGCATCCCGGTGGTGGTCCACATCATCCAGCACAGCAATGGGGACGGTGTTATTTCTGATGCCCTGGTACAGACCCAGATAGACATTTTAAATGAAGATTTTAAAGCTTTGTCGGGCACACCGGGTGCTGGCGGTCTCACCGCAGCAATAGAATTTTTTCTGGCAACGACCGACCCCGGGGATAACCCAAGCACCGGTATCACCAGAAACACCAATGATACCTGGTTCAATGATGGAGGATCGTATTACGA
>CALAXS010000700.1 GCA_937895305.1 uncultured bacterium | reverse complement strand
ATGAGCCCTCTACGCTGTACCTCGCCTTCTGTACCTTTTGCGACGATGGTGAATCCGCCGCTTTCTTCGAGGTAGTGCATGACGGGGGTACGGGGCAGATCGGGATCAAAGTTGAGGCGGCCCATGATGCCGTATTCCGGCTCCGGGTGTTCTGTGTGGATCTGGATGTGATAGCGCAGGCAGTGGGTGTCTGGAAAAACATCGTCGTCGACAAAAAGTATAATATCGCCCGTAGCGGCACGAGCACCTGCGTTACGGGCAGCTGCTGCGCCGCGACTTTTGTCGTGGCGTATAACCTGTAGACCGGAAAGGCCAATGGCCTGTAAATCCAGGGCTTCCGCTATGGGGGGTGTTGAGCCGTCATCGACTATAAAAACTTCGTCCGGGCGATGGGAACCCTGGGCCAGGTGTTCCAGTACGCGTTTAAGAATTTCATGGCGGTTATGGGCCGGGATTACGACGGATATTGTTAGCTTGGCCATGATTATTCCTCCCTCGGCATGTTCAGGGCATCGTCGAAGGCAATGCGTTCCAGCACTTCCAACTTGCCGCCATGGGTGGCGTTTTTGATCCAGCCGCCGTATTGCTGCAAGAAGACCTGTGCACTCAGGAGCGCGCCTTCCACCTGCCAGAGTACGGGGGGGCCCCAGGCTTTGCCACTTCGGTAGTCCTTTATAAAGTGGTTACTATCCCCGATGGCACTTTTGTAATGCTCGGCTTTATCGTCTTTCTTGAAGCTAAAGTTATGATCCATACCGTAGATAAAGAAACGGGTAATTCCCATGTGAAAGCCTATCTGGAGGGCGGTGATTAAGGTGCCGCCACCAGGCATAATAAAGTCGTAGGCGTTGTCCGAGAATACGAGGGGGGTCCTGCTGCCCATATGGAACCAGACGAAATCGCCTTTGAGTTTGGGCGGGGTGTTCGAGGTGAAGAGCACTTTTCCCGGGTGCTTATTGATCATTTCCTGACCAAAATCGTCAATCATTTGCTCGTCGGTTGAGCAGAGGTAGGTGGGTCGGAATTTCATATTTTTATAAGCAAGGTAGAGTCGGTTACAACCGAAGACAACTTGCCCGTTGAGGCGTTCCAGATCTTCGGGGCGCACACTGGGCCCGTTGCCGAGGAGCCAGGCTGTTTTCCCTTTGTGAATATCTTTCAGGGCGGCGATTTTCCCGTCATTTTCCAAGAGGGGCGCACCGCGCTCTGCACATTCAATGCGTTGGTGCATGCGCTCGCTTAAATCACGGGGGTATTGTGCCCAAGACGGGTAATTCTCTTCGGGTAACAGGTGAATGGCAGGTTTCGGATTGACGGGCCTGGCTTCTTTTGCGTCGAATAAATCGTTGTAGTCCACGAGGGGAAAAGATTTAAGTCCCGTCCCTGGCGTGGCGTTGAGTACCTGGAAGCCATGTTTCTTGCACCACTTTTGAGCAACGTCAAAAGCTTCGTCCATGCGTTCAGGTCTGGGGGGAATGAATTTCTTTTTTTCGCCGGGCCCTGCGGTATATTTTTCGGTAAAATGCGTCGGTTCTTTTGCGTCGTCTGCGGTCCAGATCTGAGCATTTTCTGTACCTATGCGTTTTGCCTTTTTCTTGTCCAGATTGATTTTATAATTGTGGTCGCAGCCAATGAGATAGATGGGATTACAGCCCATGATGGTGGCGATCTGTATCATCATGTTGGTAACGGTAAAGCCCAGGCGCAGCTCGTCGGGAGAGCCGGAAAATCCGTAAGGGGGCAGATAGTTCCAGTTCATATTGATGGGACAGCTGTTCTCAAAATCGAGAAGCCCCACATAATCGAAGGGGTAGAATTTTGGGGTAGCCGCGGGAATGTTCGCTTCGTATTCAGGGCCGTATTCCTCAACCTGGAGGCGATCCAGCAGCCCCCAATAGGTGAACTCGAAACCCCATTGTTCGTAGCCATGATAACAGCGGTTGGATCCCATGGTGATCTCGTCCTTGATAAGGGACATATCAATCTTGTTGAGGCTGGGACCGTTCCCCACGATGAAGCAGCGTTCTCCTTTGTGGCGATCAATGTATGCATCGAGGAGTGCCGGGATCTCAATGTATTTTGTGCCCCCATGGGACTCCATGGTAAAGCGTCGGTATCCTGAACGCCACAGGGCGCGGAACAGGCCATAGTGGGGGGCCACTTTGGGTTGGTGATTTTCGGCGAGAAACTGGATGGGTTCGGTCTCTATGGGCAAGGGCAGCATGATGGCGTCCATGCCGTCACCAGCACTCAAGTAGGCGGACACCTCTGGCATAGTGGCGCCGTTTTCCAGATTATGGGGTACTTCAATAATTTCTTTTATTTGCGGATACGCTTCCTGAAGGGCGATTGCCGTTTCTTCC
>CALAXS010000699.1 GCA_937895305.1 uncultured bacterium | reverse complement strand
CCCATTTCCCCCCCTTGGGGTATATAGCAAACCTGAAAACTCGTCTACCGCACAGCATTTGGAGTAGTATAAGCCTGTTTTTGCGGTATCCGTATCCTGCACACTATTTAGTAATATGTTGACAGAAAGGATAGTTCTACATGGCTTTGGAGATCGAGCGCAAGTTCCTCGTGGAGTCCCTGGATTTTCTGGCAGGAATAGAGGGTACCGTGGCGAAGCAGGGGTATATTGCAATGGGGCCACCTGCGTCGGTTCGGGTGCGCATCATGGGGGAGCAAGCGCAATTAAACATGAAGGAATTCACAGAGGGGCTGGCACGGCAGGAATTTGAATACCCCATCCCCCTGGCAGATGGCGAGGCACTGCTTCAGCTTTGTGCAGAAAATGTTCTGGAAAAAACACGCTATTTTGTAACCCATGATAAACATGTATGGGAGGTGGATGTCTTTTCAGGTGCGAATGACGGACTGGTGGTGGCAGAGATTGAACTGGTCGCTGAGGAGGAAGTCTTTGAACAACCCGACTGGCTGGGGGAAGAAGTCACTGGCGATGTGCGCTATTATAACTCCAGCTTGACACAAAATCCCTATAGCCAGTGGTAAGAATCGCTCAGTCGTCTGGGATTTCGTTAAAGCGAAACTGAAGGATCTGCTGTGCCCCGGTATGGGGAGCATAGCCCGCGAGAATGACCTGATGATCCTCATGCCATAGCACAGGCGCGTGGGGCGTTGACCTCAAAGTCGCACGCTGTTCCGCACTAATTTGATTCACAGGCAGGATGCGCGGACTTTCATCATCAATCCCCCAGGATTCGCCATTGAGTTCCAATGCGTTGGGGACATGCGCGAGGGCATTGGGATTGTCCGGGGGTGTGACGCCATGCTGATTCGCCCAGGCCGTATAGAAGTCCTGGGGACTGTTGGCATAAGCCCAATAGATCTCGTCTTGATTCAGGGCGTTGATACTGTTCCCCTCATTCACGGGTGATGAGCTATGGATAGTTTCAGGTTGGGTAGGAGGATCTGTTGCATCTTTCGGAGTACTATGCGCCACTGGTGGACAAACGATAAGCCTGCTCTCTCTTTTTTCACACGCCATGCTGAAGAGCAACAGGAAGCAAAGCATGGTAGCCATGTAGATATTCGTACGCATAAATCGGAGTATAGCATAGCCGTTAATTTGACCGGCCTTGCTGTTGCCCCCTTGCGCAAACTATGATCAGGAACTTATGTCCACCTCTTCCACTATAAACTTCCCCACGCCACCACCACACTCCATGCACCGTCGTGCTGCCCTGGAAATGCTCTTCTCGGCCTTTTCCTTTTCCATCATGAACCTGGTGGTCCATGCCCTAAAGGATCACCTGGCCTGGCAAGTCATCCCCTTTATGCGCTTCCTCCCCACCATGCTTATCGCCATCGCCTCTGCGCGCATGCACGGTGTGCCTCTGGTATTTCGTGGCACAAAGATGCTCTGGGCACGCAGTTTCACCGGGTCCATCGCCCTGCTCTGCACCTTTTACGCACTCACCCACATGTCCATCACCGACACCGTGACCATCCTCCAGTTGAGCCCCCTTTGGGTCGCCGTCATTCTCGCAGTGTTCTTTCGCGAGCACACCCCCCGGTCCACATGGTTCTATATCGCCATGGCGCTCTGTGGTGTACTCATCATGCAGCGACCCGCCTTCGACGGCGAGTCCTTTCCATTCTTCGTCGCCATGAGCGGTGCCATGGTCATCGCACTCGCCAAGGTATTTCTAAGCCGTTGCCACAATATTGCACCCATCGCCGTGGTGGCCCACTACACCAGTTGCGCTACGCTCGTGTCCTTTTTTCTCGCAATGACCGCCAGGAGCAACTGGGTGGTCCATGCTGATTTTCAACCCTGGATGTGGCTCGCTGTGATTCCCCTGGGTATCGGCGGTACCCTCGGACAACTCTTTATGACCCGCGCCTACGCCCACGGCAACACCAACATGGTCTCCCTCATGGGCCTCTCGCTTATCGCCTATGGCGTCATCTATGACTACGCCTTCTGGGGTGTAGTACCCGATACACTCAAGGTCGTGGGCATCACCATCATCATCATCGCCGTGGCCCTCAGCATTCGCAGCAACACCAAAGCGCAGGCCATCAAAGAACCCGTTGAAGAAGGTGAAGCTTGATTATTTCAACGCTTCCAGTTCCAATTCAAGATGCCGAGTCAGGGCCGCTTCCGGTTTGCAGTCCAACATAGCGCCCAGCTTTTCCTCACCATAGGTCTTGGTCTCGCCACGACCATTCTGACAGAACCAAACCAGGGTATTACGGCAGGTTTCCCGTTTGGCAGGTGACTTCAGGTCTTCCTCGAAGTCGGCACGGGCCGATGCGTTCCCCAATGCCAGTAACGCACGTTGGGTATAGAGAATTTCCCGACCTTGCGCTTTTTCCCGTTCGTAGATACGGAACGAACGTTCCAGCGCGGGCACAGCAGATCTTGCATCCAGTCGCGCCAGACTATTGGCGAGGTAACTACCAATGTAAAAATGGTACCTGTTTTCCATGCGCGACAGGGGCGCGTCTTTTTCCACGGCCCCCACCAACTGACTGGCGAGTAAGGTCTCGAAGGCAGCCCGATCCCCAAAGAGTTTCAACAAGAGGGGCGCGATTTCGGGGTCGTCAATCCAGCGATCATAGAGGGGCCCCAAGATAAGGCAGCCGTGACTGGGTCCGTGAAAAGCCGTACCCGGTTTGGCCTTCGCGAGGTATAAATCATGCAGCCCGGGCACCACGATTTCCAGAGCCTGTATCGTGGTTTCCTTATCCTTCAATTCCCCCATGACCAATGGCTTGCACACCGCGTCAATGACATGAATATAGGTCGGGTTGAGGGGGGCCTTCTCCTTATCCGACAAGGCATCCCAGCGCGCCAGCACCGCCTTGATTTCTTCCGGCTTTACATCGCGATTAAAAAAGCCATAGACATAAATCAGCGTTTCCCAGCGGGTGTCCCGTGCAATCTCTGTAAAATCAAAGAGTCCTTCCAGGCTTTCATCTACCGCCTGAATCGTTTCTGCGGAAAGGGTCGGAAAAATGTCCGGGTCACATTGCAGCATCAAGGAAGATTGAAAGGCCCCCTGTAGTGCATGGACCTCCGTGGGGAACAGTGACTTCATGAGGTCTGCCAGTTGCATCATGTTGGCGTTACGTACCGCCGGGTTCAGTCGTGCTTCCAGCCCCAGTATACGAATCTGCGCATCGGTAGGCGCAGCTTGCGCAACAGCATTCCCCCCTATCGCGAAAAACAGCAGCAGCGTGGTCAATGTACGACCGTTTAAATTCAGCATGATTTATCTCCCTTGGACAATTCTTCAATATGGAATTCGTGGGGAAGCACTATGTATGTCAAGAAAAGAAATTTCTTTGGATACTACACCTGGCGCGGGAAGCCTTCAAACAAGGAAAAAGCCCGTGTTTCCCGAGGCAGAGCCTCGGTGTATGCATTCCCCCTCTGTGTTCTCTGTGCTCTCAGCGGTTAAATTCCCTTTCCCTCTGGTTTCGAGTCATCCACATTCTATTTCCCCACCGCAAGGGTGTATTATAGGGATTCTATTACGTTTGAACTTGAATGAGGTGGGAATATGACCAGACATGAAATCGTGCAGTATTTATTGGATAACTGCATTGTCGCCATCGTCCGCGCAGACAAGGGTGGTGATGCGCTGGTGAAGATTGTGGAGGCCATCGCAGCGGGTGGCGTGAAGTGCATCGAAGTTACCATGACCACGCCCGGCGCACTGGAATGCATCAAGACCGCCACCGAAAAACTGAAGGACGTGGATGTACTTATTGGCGTGGGCAGCGTGCTGGATGCTGAGACCGCGCGACTCGCCATCCTCGCGGGTGCGGAGTATGTGGTCTGCCCTATCACTTCGGAAGAAGTCATCCGCATGGCCCATCGCTATGGCAAGCCGGTCATGCCCGGTGCCTTTACGCCCAACGAAATTTTTAAGGCCTGGGAACTGGGCGGCGACATCATCAAGATTTTTCCCGCGACACTCGGCGGACTGGAATATATCAAAGCCGTGCGCGCGCCCATGCCCCAGATTCCCGTCATCCCTACGGGTGGTGTGGACCTGAGCAACCTTGCCGAGTTTATGAAAGCCGGCATCAGCGGCGTGGGCATTGGCAGTGCTCTGGTCCGTAAAGACCTCGTCGCCAACGAAGACTATGTTGGACTCACCGCCCTGGCCAAGCAATACGCTGACGCATTCCAGGCCGCCAAGGCGGCACTGTAAACAATGTCCATCACGGAGCAGCGACGTATCGTAGTTATTGGCAGTGCGAACATCGATCTGGTGATGCGTGTACCACGATGCCCCAAGCCGGGTGAATCCCTCATGGGCCATTCCTTTATGACCGTAACCGGGGGCAAGGGCGCGAATCAAGCGCTGGCAGCGGCGCGACTCGGTGCGCAGGTTCACTTTTGCGGCTGCGTAGGCGATGACGATTTCGGACAGCAACAACGTGCCAGCCTCGAAGCGGATGGCGTGGATGTGACCCGCCTGAAAATCCATTCTACGGAAGCCACGGGAACCGCAATGATTATGGTGGCGGATTCGGGACAGAATTCTATCGTGGTTACACCCGGTGCAAATGCAGCCCTGTTGCCAGAAGACATAGCCCCTATGCAATCGCTCATCGCCGGGGCCGACGTGCTACTGCTCCAGCTGGAAATCCCCATGGAGACCACCATTGCCGCACTTAAAATGGCGCGGGAAGTGGGTACCCTGTCCATAGTAGACGCGGGTCCGGCACAGCAGGTACCCGATGAATTACTGAAACTGTGTGATGTTATTTCCCCCAACGAGACCGAGGCCCAGACCCTGTGCCATGGTGCCGTAACCGTAAACGATCTTGAAACTGCAGGGCAGGCAGCAGCGCTACTGATGAATCGGGGTGCAACAAAGGCAGTGATGAAGCTGGGTTCTCTGGGTTCCCTGTATGTGGGTAAAGAGCAATGCTTTGCCCCGGCCTACACGGTGGATGCGGTGGATACGACGGCAGCGGGCGATGCCTTTACCGCAGCCCTGGCTGTGTACTGGAATCCAGACGATATTAAGAGCACTTTATCCATGGCCAACGCAACGGGCGCACTGGCCTGTACTGTGGCGGGTGCTCAACCCTCGCTGCCCACACGTGAAGCGGTGGAGCAACTCTCGCAGTCATAGGGCCAAAACTGGCATCGCAATTGTCCCGAATAACTTTGATGCATGCATGCTAATGCTGGTGTGTTAAGAGTTAATACCAATTTTATCCACTAAAAGCCTACACCTAACACGTCATTGCGAGCCGAGTGTAAACGAGGTGTGGCAATCTAGTGGTGTGATTTACGCAGATGGATCATTATTCATAGCAATTCTTGC
>CALAXS010000698.1 GCA_937895305.1 uncultured bacterium | reverse complement strand
CCAATTAACAGAGAATGGAAATCTGCTCCTGTTTGACAATAGAGGCGGGGGAGAAAAATCCCGTATTCTCGAATACGATGCGAAATCCATGGAACCGGTTTGGCAATATGAAGGCCATGAGGAGACGCCGTTTTTTTCCAGAACCTGTGGCTCCACCAATCGACTACCCAACGGGAACACCCTTATCTGCGAATCCGACGGTGGACGAGCCTTTGAAGTCAATACTGACCGCGAAATAGTGTGGGAGTTTTTTAATCCACACCGGGCTGGTGAAAATCATGAATATATTGCGACGCTCTTTGATTTGCTTCGTCTACCTACTGATTTTCCTCACGACTGGGCCAAGAAACCTACAGAAGAAGAATTGAATGCACCCATCCTGGAAAATCCTGAAGGCGATTCGAACACGCAGGGCGGTGTAGAGATCAATGAAGGCATGCACGAGGGCGAAGTAGATTCAGACACGACTGCTCCAGATGAAACTGAAGTACTGGATAGCGTGAACAGCGAAGACCCGTTACCGTAATGTCATTGTACCCGAAGCGTACGCTGCACTTCCTTGATGCTGGGTTCCAGTAATTTTTGTAGATACCTGTCATTAGCAGTGGGTTCGAGCCTCTTGGACAAGAGGCTGTAGCAGGCAAAGAGCAGTTTCAGTTCGCCATAGGACACCACATCCAGCTTCTCTGACTTTAGCTTGTCAATGGCCGCACGCAAGATAAACTGATGTCGATTCTCTTCTGCTTTTGGCTTAATCATCCTGGGCTGCATCTGGTTAACCTGTTCCACACGACTTAACAATGCTGCCTGCTCTTTTTCCTCTTGCGCAGTGCCTGCCCCATCTGTGAGGTGGGACTTTAAACGGGACATTTGCTCAAGGGAAAGATCGTCCACAGTCCGCACTGGTTCATCCAATATGTGCTCAGCCAGATGTTCCACTGAGGTGGCCCGACTTAATTCCGCCGTGGAACGTATGGACACTTGAGCTGTTGCTGTTTCAGCACCTTCCGCCAAATCCTGTTGTAGCAATCGGCGTGCTGCACGTAGTTCACTTTCAATCAGACTTTCCTTACTCCGCAAATCATTCAGGGATTTCTCCAGGTTGTCGATCACCTGATTCCACTTAGAACGATCCTCATTGGGAGCCACACGCCGGGCATCTGCCCGCTTGAGTAAACGATGGACCTCTGCAAGCTTGCCTGTGATCTCATTGTATTGGACCTCAAGACTGCGTACATTTGACTGTAATTTACTACCCGATAGAACCTTCATCGAAATTCCTTTAATTACCAAGCACCCTGAGTCAGGGTATAACTGCGCAGCCCCTACGCCCTGCCACTTCGTATATCGGTATAAATACCGACACGCTTAACCCTTTAATGATACCATGGACCCAACAAAACAGGAAAGTGCTTATGGCCGAATTTGATGCCTGGGCACCTTATTACGACTTGATACATAAGGGGTTAGCGGGAGAAGCCGAATGCTATATCGGTCAGGCTCTACGCCTGGGGGTGGACCAGTTCTGAAGCCAGGCTGCGGTACCAGTCGCATCGCCCAGCCCATGGCTATGCATGGGCTGGATGTCGTGGGCCTCGATCTCTCTGTGGAAATGCTCAACATGGCCCGGGATAAAGAAATGCAACTGGGTGATAAAGAAAGCAGCCCTTGGCCTGATCCACTAGAGCGCTTTAACAAATTATAGATACGGAGCTGCGTCAGTGAGGACAAGGTT
>CALAXS010000697.1 GCA_937895305.1 uncultured bacterium | reverse complement strand
GTCATTGCGAGCCGAGTACAACGAGGCGCGGCAATCTCTTGTTCAAGTCGTCGTTACGTTAAAAGCATGTGCTGTGACTGTCCAATCGACTGGACCAAGAGATTGCCACGTCGGCGGAGCCTCCTCGCAATGACGTGCTTTTATAAGTCAAAGATGATAAAAATATTTTATATTGGGCAGTAGTGTTGCCAAGTATCTGGCCAGATCATAGCACGAAACTGTTCAGGTTCCATGAGGATAGTATCGACGGGCCTATTCTTCAGATATGTATCCCGTGGCAGGTATATCGCCGAGACACGTACCCACAGCACGCGCAGATTCAATCCAGGGATGGTCCAGCGGAACTGTGCGTTTATTGCCCACCACTTCGGCGAGGGGAACCGCGACAAAGTCCTGACCGCGTTTGGCGACCATACACCCGAAGGTGCCTTCCATGGCAAAGTTCGCGGCAACAGTACCAAATTGAGTGCAGAGGAGGCGATCGGTCGGTGTGGGGATACCGCCACGCTGTAAATGCCCCAGGGAGGTCACCCGTGTTTCGAG
Source organism: uncultured bacterium (assembly GCA_937895305.1). Lineage (GTDB taxonomy): Bacteria > Hydrogenedentota > Hydrogenedentia > Hydrogenedentales > JAEUWI01 > CALAXS01. The sequence goes on along the minus strand of CALAXS010000697.1, from coordinate 3,581 downwards.
TCCGGTCACTTCTTCTAGATGCTCTGCCAGGATGGCGCTCACAGGCTCATGGGTATGCTCCGTCTTCAGTGGCGCATCTTTGGCCTTTTTCTTCTTGCGAGTCTTGGCCTTGCGCTTGGCTTCTGCAATTTCTTCAAGATGCTGGGCATCTTCTTTGGAAACAGCACCCTCCGCTACGGCAACGATACTGAACATCTTGCCCCGTTCCATACGCGCTAGTAAAGACTCCCCGACGATTTCGAGGTCGTAGGGAATCTCCGGGATAAGAATCACGTCGGCACCCCCTGCAATACCTGAACCCAATGCGAGCCAGCCCGAATTATGGCCCATGATGTCGACCACCATGACACGGTGATGACTGGAAGCGGTGGTGTGCAGTCGGTCGAGGGCTTCGGTGGCAATGGTCATACCCGTATCGAATCCGAAGCAAATATCGGTACCCCACACATCATTGTCGATGGTCTTGGGCAGGGTAATGATGTTGATATCGCTCTCTTCCAAAAGGCGAAAAGCGTTCTTTTGTGTACCACCACCCCCCAGGCAAAAGAGACAATCCAGATTGAGTCGTCTGTAGTTTTCAATGGCGGCCCCGGTCATGTCACGGAATTCGCCGTCGCCTGTGGGCATCCTGTGGGGCTTGTTACGACTGGTTTTGAGGACGGTACCGCCTACCGTTAAAAGTCCACTGGTCTGGGCGCTTTCGAGACGAATGTAGCGATTCTCTGCAAGACCCGTAAAGCCTTCGAGAAAGCCGAAGACCTGGACACCTTGTACTTCGAGGGATTTGGTCAGTGCACGGATAACCGCATTGAGTCCCGGGCAGTCGCCCCCGGACGTGAGAATTCCGACGGTACGCAAGCGTGGTGTCACACTCAAAATTTATTTATCCTTCTATAGTCTGGAATGCTGTTTGGGAAATCACCTTGATTGACAATGGTTATTGTACACCTTTATTTTTCCCATGCTCCAGTTTCAATGTATGGATCTGAATTTTACAGGATCAGTCGCAGCATTTACCGCCCGGGTTCCGCAAGAGTTTTAACGCTATTTTACGCTCTTCCTGTTTGAACAGTGCCGTGCCTGAACGCAGGGCCTCCTTCAGGGCAATTGCCGCATGGCGGTCATAGGCCTGGATAATCAACGGGAAACCCTGTGCCTCACGATAGGGCGCATCGCTCTCTATCCGGGTCAGTTCATCACGTAACTGACGGAAATCATTCCATTGGCCCAGCTTGCTCTGAAGCTGGTGCACACTCTCGATGAAGGCATCCAACGGTTTGGGGTAAAGCGTCCTGAAGTGTTCCGCTGCATACCTGAATTTCTTCAAATCAATACGTACAGTATGAAGTTCATTTTCATCTTCACCTACGTCACGCCAGGCCCGAAAGGCTTTGCGCACTTTCTTGTACTGCTTCTCCAGCGTCGTACGTGCCAGCTTCCGAGCACAGCTATTGGATTCCGGGGCCATGTCATAAAGCACCTTGTGTGCCGTATCAAAGGCATCGGACAGGGGGCGTTCTGCTGCACGGGTGCAGGCACCTTCTTCTGCATTGCGGTAGTAACACAAGGTGGTGATGGCATGATCCACACTACGTCGCCATGGATCATCCACTTCTTTGCGCATCCCTTCCAGGAGCGATACCATGACATCAATTTCACGTTCACGCCCTAGAGACTTGTAAATATTTTGTGCGTCCTCTCGAAGCAGGGTCGCTGATTCCGGGGTAAGGTAGGGTTCAAAAGTGCATAGTGCAACGTGAAAACGCCGTGAAGCCACGCGCATATCGTGCACTGCATCGGAATTCCCTTTAAGCACCCCCCCGCTTTGGCTCCGAATGATTTTTATTTGTTGATCCATGGCGTTCCGTGCCAAATTTCGACCTTGTATGCAAATGCCAGCGGACATGAATGCACTCCTGTACTCCCAACCCTGCCGGGTTGTACTGCTTATGGAACCGACACCCTTGAAACCTGCTGTCCCGTAAGGGTGTCCAGTGGGTGCGCGATAAACTTGCTCCCCAATAGGGATGCAGTGTAGCGTGTAGGGATGGCCCTTCGCCACTGTGCAGGGTGTCTTAATTTTTATTGTGTACAAATTTTAGCCGGAGACGAGAACCATGGGTCAAATAACAAGACGTGACTTTCTGAAACATACGGGTGCCGGGGCATTGGCTTTGGGTGCCGGCGCACTCCACCTGCCTGCCATGGCCGCCAAACGCAGCTATAGCATTTCCCTGGCGGGCTGGTCCTTGCATAAAACTATCGGCAAAGGTAAAGACCAGCTTGATATGCTGGAAATGCCCAAGATGACCCGTGATGAATGGGACATCGATGCCATCGAACTGGTGAATGGCATGTTGGCATCCAATGAACCCGATTACATTGCGAAGCTGGGCAAGAATGCATCGGACAACAAGGTGAATATTCAGCTCATCATGATTGATGGTGCGGGTAATGTGGGCACCAAGAGTGACCGCATACGCGAGAAGACCGTGGAGAATCATTCTGCCTGGATTGATTCGGCTGCGGACCTGGGGTGTCACTCCGTTCGCATGAACTGGGGCGGCGCACCCAAGGGCTGGGAAGACGACGACGCGTTGCTGGATGACTTTGTGGATATGAGTGTCCCCGGCTTCCGTGCCATTTGCGATTATGGCGACAAGAAAAATATTAATGTCATTCTGGAAAATCACTGGGGGCCTTCGTCTTATATCGCGCCTGTAAAGAAACTGATGGCTGCTGTGGACCATGAGCGCTTCGGCACCTTGCCGGACTTTGGTAATTTCCCGGAAGAGCTGGACAAGTATGAGTCCATCGATTTTCTGATGCAGTATGCCAAGGCCGTTTCGGCAAAGTGCTATGACTTTGATGATGATACGGGGGAAGAAACGAAGATCGATTATGAGCGCATGATTCAGATTGTTCATGACAAGCATGGGTACAAGGGCTACATTGGTATCGAGTTTGAAGGAAGCCGTCTGAGTGAGATAGATGGTATTCGCCGGTGTAATGATCTCTTGAAAAAATTGCGCGGATAATTCTCTATTCCATACTGCTACGCGCTTCGACACATGGGTGTCGAGGCGCTTTTTTTATTTGCACTTTTTAACAAAATAATCGCCCTTTACCAATGAAAACAGGGCTTGGGGCTAACGTTCCCCCTTCGCTATATGCTATACTCACGCTAATTATCGGTACGGATTTTAGGCCGATTGCGGGAAATTGAATGAACATTAAATTAAGTTCGAACACGACGTTTATGGTGTCAAGACACCTGGTGCAATTTGCTGTTGCCATGCTTGCCGCCGGGGCTACCTATTTCTTAATGCCGGAAGCTATGGAGGAAGGTGCGCGCCGTATGGCAGCTATCTTTTCCGGCGCGCTGGTGCTGTGGGTGACGGAGGCCATCCCCCTTTTCGCAACCAGCTTACTGGTCATTGCTTTTGAATCCTGGTGGGTCGCCCTTCCTGAGGGTGTTGCGGAAAACATGCTTTACAATGACGTGTTCCACAGCCTGAGTAATCCGGTCATCCTCCTCTTTCTCGGAGGCTTCATCCTCGCTAAAGCCGTACAACAGGAAC
>CALAXS010000696.1 GCA_937895305.1 uncultured bacterium | reverse complement strand
CCCACACCCGACATGCGCTATAAATTGGTTGCCGTAGCAACACCGGAACAGAACTTGCCCCGGCCTGTGGTGGTTGGTCTAGGCCCTTGCGGGATGTTTGCAGGACTCTTACTGGCACAGATGGGTCTAAAACCCATCATCATTGAACGTGGAAAAAAAGCACGAGCACGGTCAAAGGATGTATTCAAGTTCTGGAAAACTGGCGTACTCAACCTTAAGTCCAATGTTCAGTTTGGCGAGGGTGGTGCAGGCACTTTTTCCGATGGCAAACTAACCACACGTATTAAAGATAAAAACTTTCGCATGCGCAAGGTACTGGAAGAGTTGGTCACTGCTGGCGCCCCCGAGGAAATTCTCTGGCTGGGCAAGCCTCACATCGGGACGTACAAACTCATTCGTGTGGTCCGTGGACTGCGGGCTGCTATCGATAGTGTGGGCGGTGAAACGCGCTTTGAAACACAAGTGACCAAGGTACTGACTAAAGATGGACAGGTTACCGGGGTTGCACTGGATACAGGTGAAATCATTGAAACCCCCGCTGTTGCGATGGCAATTGGACACAGTGCGCGGGACACCTTCGCTATGCTGCACGACATGGGTGTTCAAATGGAGCAAAAGCCGTTCTCAATCGGTGCACGAATTGAGCATCCCCAGGACCTCATCGATAAATCTCAATTCGGCGAAGCCGCCGGACACCCCCGTCTGGGCAAGGGCGACTACAAGCTGGTCCATCATTGCAGCAACGGTCGCACGGCCTACAGCTTTTGCATGTGCCCCGGCGGTCAGGTCATCGCGGCGACTTCAGAAGAGAACCGTGTAGTTACCAACGGTATGAGTTTTTATTCTCGCGATGAAGCCAATGCCAATAGTGGACTTGTGGTGGATGTGGGACCCGATGATTTTGAGGGGGATCATCCTCTGGCGGGTGTAGAATTTCAACGGCACTGGGAGTCCCTGGCGTATACAGCAGGTGGCTCAAACTATCATGCCCCGGCACAGTTGCTAAAAGACTTTCTGAAAGGCGAAGCTTCCACGGAGTTGGGCTCCGTCATTCCGTCGTACACGCCCGGTGTTACCCCCTGTAACCTCGAAGAATGCCTACCGGAGTATGTAATCGCTGCCATGCGCGAGGCTATCGGTGCGTTTGATAAAAAGCTGCGGGGCTATGCCCTCGGTGATGCCGTATTAACCGGTGTGGAAACCCGCTCGTCTTCGCCCATACGCATGGGCCGGGGCGATGACTTCCAGTCCTTAAATCTCCAGGGACTTTACCCTGCGGGTGAAGGTGCAGGCTACGCGGGTGGCATCATGTCAGCAGCAGTGGACGGCATTAAAGTTGCCGAAGCTATCGCGCTGAAATTGATCGGGACACAGAAAGAAGACTAGAGCTCTACAATTCTCGCGCCCCCTGTCATTCCCGCGGAGGCGGGAATCTCCGCATCAGCATGCTTTACCCACATCGGGACTAAGGTCGTAGCATTTCCAGTCAAACATGCCCGTTTTCCGAGGCAGAGCCTCAGGATATGCATTCCCAAGCAGAGCTTGGGAACGAGAGATACAGGAAGAAGACTAGCAGTCATCTTCCGAGACGCTTCCCCCAGCTTTAGCAATCTTCTTCTCAATACGATTAAACCGATGGATAAACGCTGTCTCCTCTACCCCACCCGGCATGGCGCGTTCGCAGCCATTCGCACAGAGGTCACGGGCCTTATACAGATTATGGGTACGATGCTCATGGTGCTTGGCCAATTCATGATGGGCCTGCAGATCGTTGGGAAATTCTTCCAGCAGATGCTCCAAAAAACGTTGCATCTCTTCGAATCGCTGCAACCGCTTCGCACCCAGCCCCATCATCTCGAAACATTCACGACGCAGCGGCGACGCTCCGGTACGTTCCAGGAAAGCGTTCCCATTGTTAATAACTTCTTCGTACTTCTTCTGGTTATAGAAGACCCGCACCAGACTCAATTGGTCTTCGTCATGATCAAAGCCCGCGCCCTCAGGCGCTGCCAGACATTGGGCCAGCCACGCGGTGAGCGTCACCAGCGAGAGGATATCGACTTCATGGTGATAAAAGACACCGTGAAGGGGACGGGCATTGCCTGTGTTCAGAAAGTCGAACCACATCTGTGGGATAAGGTGGCTGGGCACATCACCTTTACGCCGTATGTTCAGAATTTCCCGCTCAATATTACCCAGACTACAATCCTTTAGCCGCTTCTTCCAGATGCGACGCGATGCATGGACCAGGTCATAGTGCATCATGGCCTCGCCGTGAAAGGGGATACGGTTCTGGATAAAGCGGGTACGCAACAACGGTAGGTCAAAACTCTTGGAATTATACCCGACCACCGTGTCGCACTGGCTGAACCGCTCTGCGAGAAACTGAAGCATAGGCTCTTCGTCGTCATAGTCCCGCATGAAGCACTGATCGAGTCTGAAAACATCTTCGTGAAAATAGCCGACCCCCACGAGAAAGGCGATGGTGCCGGTCCCCCCTGAAAGCCCCGTGGTTTCCGTATCCATGAAACAGGTCTTGCGCGGGTCGAAATTCACCAGCTCGTCGTCCTTGGCGGACAGAGCGATATGCTCGCTGGAACTTTCCAGCACCGCGCCCAGATTCAGAACCCCGTGAATGGTATCCAGTGGGAAATCCTGCCGAATGAGTTGAAAGCCAAAGTCTTCATCGCCTTCCAACTGACCGGGCAGTTCGCGGGATACTCCCTTGCGGCTACCAGAATCGCTATCCACACGCTTATTCTTGCGCTGCTGCTGCCACTCCGCCCCCGTCATGACCCCTCGCTTTTTCAGGAGGTCTTCCAGCTTGTTCTTAATGTCCGCAGCAGACTCCGTCATAGAATCAAGACACCTCAGCGGGCATGGGCTTTAAGCCCAATTTGGCGAAAAGTTGTTCATCCCGGTTTTCGCCCGGATTCGGTGTAGTGAGGAGTTTGTCCCCGGCAAAGATAGAATTGGCTCCGGCCAGGAAACACAGGGCCTGGGTTTCGTCACTCATCTCCAGACGTCCCGCGCTCAGGCGCACCCGGCTCTGGGGCATGGCAATACGGGCCGTGGCAATCATACGCACCATTTCCAGGGGGTCTACCGGGGGCTGATCTTCGAGGGGGGTACCCGCTACAGGGACCAGCGCATTGATTGGCACACTTTCCGGGTGGGGATCATGGTTTGCCAATACCTCCAACATACCGATGCGATGCTGAATTTCCTCGCCCATGCCCACGATACCGCCACAGCAAAGGCTCACCCCGGCCTTGCGCACCCGTTGCAGGGTTTCCAGGCGGTCATCATAGGTGCGGGTGGTAATAATCTTGTCGTAATAGTCCGGGCTGGTATCCAGGTTATGGTTATAAGCGGTTAGCCCGGCTTCTGCCAGGCGCTCGGCCTGACTATCGTCCAGCATACCCAAGGTGCAACAGGCTTCCATTCCCAGTTCACGCACACCCTGCACCATTTCCAGCACTGCATCAAAATTGGGACCGTCCTTCACCTCACGCCAGGCAGCGCCCATGCAAAAACGGGTCGAACCGCTTTCCTTGGCTTCACGGGCAGCTTCCAGTACGGGTGCCACCTCCATGAGCGGCTCTTTCTCCAGTTCTGTGTTGTGGTGAGCACTCTGGGGACAATATCCGCAATCTTCAGGGCAGGCACCCGTCTTGATGCTCAAGAGGGTACACTGCTGTATTTCGGTCGGGTCATTATAATGGCGATGTACCGTCTGGGCCTGAAAGATCAGTTCCGTAAAAGGCAGATCATGTATAGCCCGTAGTTCTTCCGCTGTCCAGTCATTGCGAATATCGGTATAACTCATGTCAACTCCACTGCTTGTATTTTCAGGTGTATTGTACGCTTATGCTTCGGCGATGTCCACTGCTTCCATAAATTTATGGACCATGGCCTGTAGTTCTTCTGTGGTGGCCGTCAGCGGAGGCCAAAGGTACAGCGATGTACCGAGAGGCCGTATAAAAAGCCCTAAGTCGTTTGCTTTCAGACTGATATTGCGCGCACGCTGTGCTCCACCCGCGCTTTCTTTCACTACGCACATGCCCACCATGCCCAGGCTCTGCTGATATTCTACGCAAGCGCGGGTGCCCACTTCGCGAAAAGCGTCGGCAATCATCTGTTCATGGACCTGACAAGATGCCGGGAAGTTCTGTTCTTCATAGACATCCATAGCCGCGATGGCCAGGGCCGAGGTAATGGGGTTACCACAATAGGTATGGCCATCCCAGAAGATGCGCTGCGAAACTTCCGGGGCAGTCTCGAACGCCTCAAAAATTCGGTCAGACGCTACCGCGGCACTCATGGGCAGATAACCCCCGGTGAGGCATTTACCAATACAAAGGATATCCGGCGTGATCGCTGCCGTATCACAGGCAAAGATGGCCCCGGTACGACCGAAGCCCACCGCAATTTCATCGGCAATCAAGAGAATGCCATAATGGTCACAAAGCTCGCGTACTCGTTTCAAATACGATGCCGGGTACATCCAGATCCCGGCTGCACCCTGGATACGGGGTTCCAGAATCATGGCAGCAACAGAATTGTGTTCCTTATCGAGTATGGCTTCCAATGCGTCGGCAGCTTTCGCTGCATGAACTTCCTGCTCATCTACATCGCTGCTTTTACAATGGGGCGAAGGTGCGCGCAATGCCGGTTGTACTAAAGCTTCAAAGGGTTCATGAAACCAGGACACAAAGCCTGCCCCCATAGCGCCAAGGGTGTCGCCGTGATAGCCCTCTGCAAGTCCCACAAAACGGGTGCGCTGATGCTCGCCCTTATTACGCCAATATTGCACCGTCATCTTGAGGGCCGCTTCCGTAGCACTGGATCCGTCCGCAGCGATATACACGCGATTCAGGTCGCCGGGACAAAGTGCAGCAATACGAGTTGCCACCTCTACCGCTTTGGGATGGCTCATATTGCCCAGGATGCTATGCTGCAAAGTGTCCGCTTGCGCCTTCATCGCTGCCAGTAGTTTCGGGTGGCTATGGCCCAGGGCCACACACCACCACGAAGCGATACCATCTAACAACGCACGACCATCCTGGGTGTAGAGATAGGCCCCTTCCCCACGTTCAATGCAGGTATAGGGTTCATTGGCAAAGGTTACCGGGTCCGTATAAGGATGCCAGAGATGACGAAGATCCTGGTCACGAAGATTGTTTTGGGTCATTCTTTATCCAGTTCAAGCAGGTCATTGATATGAATCGCCCGTGCAGCGGTCTCAAGTGCGCTTACATCACCCTTGGGCAGACCGGGCAGATAGGGCAAGGTTCCGAACACGGGCACCTCACCAAATTGCATAATAGTCTTGGCATTGTCCTCTTCGATATAGCCCATGTCCCAAGGTTCCGGTGCGCAGAGAACGACACCACGGATTTTAAGACCGACGACTTTCAAGGCTTCCAATGTTAACAGGGTATGGTTGATGGTGCCCAGGCCCGCATGCGCCACGACCAATACCGGGTAGGCCAGTACTATAGCTAAATCACGCATGGTCTGTGTCTCATTTATGGGAACCAGTAGCCCCCCGGCACCCTCTGCCAGAACCAGATCGTGCTTGTCTTCCAGGGTTCGCGCGCTATCAACAATATGATTCAAGTCAGGGCTATCCCCCACCATCCTGGCCGCCAGGTGTGGCGAACATGCAGGCTCATAAATATAAGGGACCTGTAACGAAAGTTCAGATTCATCGGGGCTGTACGCTGCGACTTTTTTATAGAACTCAAAATCCGGTGCCAGGCCCTGCGGGTGATCTTCCGTACCAGTCTGCATGGGTTTCATGGGTACCGCGTCCATGCCCTGCTGTCGTGCGTACCACAACAGTGTCGCCGTAACCGCTGACTTACCTACATCCGTCCCTGTGCCCGTGATAAAGAGTCCAGCCATATTACGAAAGCTCCGATTGTATGACACGCCCGATAGGTACTGCCGCAGCTTTCAAGGCATCCAGGTCATGTTCCAGGGTAACCGATAAACGAATCCGTGCTGTACCCTTCGGAACCGTAGGGGGACGTATAGCCACTGCCAGTATACCCTCTATTTCCAACGCTTTTGCAAT
>CALAXS010000695.1 GCA_937895305.1 uncultured bacterium | reverse complement strand
GACTCTCTATCGTTGATGCTTACGCTAAAGTGCTTAATTCGCACATTGATATTGACTTGTTGGGAAACGGGCTATTTAGTATAAATCTGCACCTGAATTCGAATTCCAATAACACTACCTCTGTTTCAACATATGCAATTTAAAGCACAACACAAAAAAGCCCCTCCGCCACCAAAGTGGGGGAGAGGCCGATATCATCGGTTTGCAATACGGCACAAACTATCATAAATTACTTAGCTACGTGGTGCAGGTTTCCGGCTCTTGGGGCCAACCGATTTCGGTCCACGCTTTGGACCGCCAAAACCAGCTTTACCCTTAGGTGCGCCATTCTTTGAACCTGTGCGTTTCTTGCTGTTTTTTGCAGCACCATTCCCGCCACGCTTTCCAGGACGGCTTGTTGACCACTCATCCTGAGAAGCAGCAGAACGCTCGCCACCCGTTTTGGGTGCGCCTGGTTTCGCACCAGCCCCACCATTACGCCCGGCACCTGGTCGTGCCTGCTCGTCCCGTTTAGGCGCACGCTCTGCACGCGACCAATTCGAATCCTTACGTGCGCCATCGGATTGACTCCGATCGGCACGTGCCCACTTCTTGTCACCACGCGGGGTGTCCGAAGAAGCACTACGTTCACCACGCGACCAGTTTGAATCCTTACGTGGGCTATCAGACTGACTACGATCCGTGCGTTCACCACGCGACCAATTGGAATCCTTGCGTGGGCCATCGTCCTTGTTACGCTCTACACGTTCGCCGCGACCCCGTGAATCAGACGGCTTGCCGCCTTGGCCCCGCTGCTGCATAGTGTTCTTGCGACCACCCTTACGGCCCTGAGACTTACCGCCCCTACCGCGCGCACCACCACCAGAACCAACGCGTGCATTCACATTCACAGCACCATCCCATTCAACACGATCCAATTTCTCACCCAAATCTTTTTCCAGGGTGCCGAGGATTGAACCATCTTCAGGACTCACAAAGCTAATCGCATCACCCTTTGCATTGGCACGTGCTGTACGACCAATCCGGTGAATATAATCATCTGTCGTATACGGCAAATCATAATTAATAACATGGGTAATCCCATCTACATCCAGACCCCGTGCCGCCACATCCGTCGCCACCAGAATATCGCATTTCCCGTTTCGGAAACTGTCAATAGCCCGCTGACGCTGGTTCTGCGAGCGATCACCATGAATCGCCTGAGCCTTAAAGCCTTCCTTCGCCAACGCCTTGCCCACACGCTCTGTACGCATCTTGGTGCGCAAGAAAACCAGCGTGGGACCCACATCCAAATCCTTCAGGATCTTGATGAGTAAGTCCTGCTTGTCACGATGGGCTACAGTATAAATCGATTGTTCCACGCGGTCCGCAGGTGTAGAGGCCATACCAATTTCAATACGCACAGGGTCATGCTGAAGGTTGGTAGCCAATTTACTGATATTGGGTGGGAAGGTAGCCGAGAACATCAGGGTCTGACGTTCCCTCGGTAACTTCGCCATAATGCGTTCGATGTCCGGCATGAAGCCCATGTCCAGCATGCGATCCGCTTCGTCCAGCGTAAAAATTTTCAGATCATCAAAACGGATATTGCCGCGATTTATATGATCCAGCAAACGCCCTGGCGTGGCCACGATAATGGCACAACCCCTGCGCAATTGCTGCGCCTGGCGTTCAATACTCACACCACCATAAACACACGTACTATAGAGACCCATGGTTCTACCCATAGTCTCCAGCACACTGTGTACCTGAACAGCCAGCTCACGGGTGGGTGTCAATACCAGCATCTGACAATTCTTACTCTTGCTATCCGCAAGGCGCGTCAAAGACGGCAAACCAAAAGCCAGGGTTTTTCCTGTGCCCGTCTGGGCAATGGCCAATACATCACGCCCTTCAAGGGCGACGGGAATGGCTTTTTCCTGAACAGGGGTCGGTTCCAGAATCTTCTGGGATGTCAGGATTTTCAGACAACGCGGATCAATAGACAGATCTTCAAACAACATAGTTGTTCCTTTTCTTGCTGCTTCACCAGTTCAATGGGGCAGCTATTTGTGCTGTATGGTATATGCCCAGCACAAAAAGAAAAGGATGCCGTCGCGCACATTTTCATGTGGGGGGGAAGTCCGAATTCAGCAGAGGTGAGCATGCGTAGCGTTTAAAAATATGACGGAGAACTTCCCGTCCGCTACTATCCAGCGAGTTAAGATTGGCGAAGTCTACGCCATTTCCGGTATCAATAGCAAATTTTATCCCCACACAACAAGAAGGCCCTGCACCACTATCGATGCAGGACCAGAATATAAACAGAAGAAGACTACTTGAAATAGCTCGCATCCGGGTTGCCCTGAGACAGGAGATACGCCAAGAGATTAAGCAATTCATC
>CALAXS010000694.1 GCA_937895305.1 uncultured bacterium | reverse complement strand
TGTGATATGCCTTTGTCAATTAAGTGCACGTCATTGCGAACCGAGAGCAAACGAGGCGTGGCAATCTGGCTTGGCACGGATGATGTTGCTAATGGAGCTATGAATTCGACTCACCAGTCGTTTGGACCAAGCTAGATTGTCGCGTCGCTGTGCTCCTCGCAATGACGGGTGAGATTGAGACTTTGTGATACGAAAAGTGATAAATGGCCTTAGTAAACATATCTATACTGAAATTCATCTAGCCTGTTTTAGGCTAGAGTGAAAGGAATCGTTTTCCATGAAAATCGTCGTGATGGGCCCCAAAGGTGCAGGCAAATCCTCCCTCGCCCAGGCCCTCGCTGAACAGACTGGCCTTACACACCATGATACCGATCGCATGATCGAAGTCATTGATGAAAAACAACAGGGCACAAAACGTACCTGTCGTGAAATTTTTATCGCGGATGGCGAAACGGCCTTCCGTACCCTGGAGCACCAAGCTGCACAGGAAGCCGCAGCCCTGGACTATTGCATCATCGCGACAGGCGGTGGCATGCTCATGCACCCCCCGTCCCGACAGGCCCTTCGCGAACGTGCCATTCTGATTTACTGCACCGCAGACATGGGTACCCTCTGGGACCGGGCAACCCAAAAGGGACTACCCGCCTGGTTAAAAGGCGACGACGGTAAAGAAAAGTACGAAGCCCAGACCTTACACCGCGAGGAAGTACTCCTCCCCTTTGCAGACATTGTCCTGAACACCGAAGGCCAGACACCGGAAGAACTCGCCACGGAATGCGCCGAAGCCATAGGCCGCGAACTCGCCGTGCGTTGTCTTGCCGCAAGCACCTATGGCGATGTCATTCGTATGACCTGCTTTGGCGAGAGTCACGGCAAAGGCATCGGCGTGGTGGTGGAAGGTATGCGTCCTGGCATCGAATACGACGAAGACGTGATTCGCAAGCAGATGGAACGGCGCAAACCCGGTCAGAGCAAAGTCGTTACCCAGCGTAAAGAAGCCGACGAAGTCCACATCCTCTCGGGTATTTTCGAGGGGAAGACCACGGGCGCACCCATCGCCATGGTCATCTACAACCAGGACCAGCGTTCTAAAAACTACGACAACGTGAAAGACGTGTTCCGTCCCGGTCACGGCGACTTTACCTTCTACAAAAAATACGGGATACGAGACTATCGGGGTGGCGGACGTCAATCCGGCCGCGAGACGGCGTGTCGTGTTGCTGCCGGTGCGGTACCCCTTAAAATCCTCGCTGACCAGGGTGTTCGCATCGTGGCCCATGCTATCGAAGTAGCCGGTATCCAGGCTAAGAACATCGACCTGGACAGCATCGAAAATAACGTGGTGCGCTGCGCTGACCCCGTCGCTGCTAAAGCCATGGAACAGGCCATCCTCGACGCCCGTAGCGACAAAGATTCCGTGGGCGGTATTATTCAGCTGGAAATTCACGGCCTGCCTATAGGGATCGGCGATCCCGTATTCGGTAAACTCGATGCACGACTCATCCAGGCCATCATGACCATTGGTGCCTTTAAGGGTGTCGAAATCGGAGACGGCTTTGCACTCGCAAGAATGCGCGCCAGCGAAGCCAATGACCCCATGCACGACGGAAAATTCCTCAGTAACCATCACGGTGGTATCCTGGGCGGTATCTCATCCGGTGCCCCCGTCATCATGAAAATCGCTGTAAAGCCCACAGCATCCATTGCGTCCAAGCAAACGACGACCAACGAAGCGGGCAAGAATATCGAAATCGAAGTCCTCGGGCGGCACGATCCCTGCATCGTGCCCAGGGCCGTTCCCGTCATCGAAAACATGGCTGCATTCGTTCTCCTGGATGCATGGGAAGTGCAAAGTCGCCTTAATCCTGCGTGGGCGGAAGAGCATCCCCTCAACTGACATTCAGATATACTGACGACTTTAGCGTATTCATAAAGGGTAAAGAATCGATGAAAAAAGCGTTCCTGGGTTTTGCTTTAGGTGTTGTCCTCATCACCCTCATTGGACTTGGAATTATACTCACGCAACGTATTAACGACCCCAATTCCATGGCCATTGAAACCAATCGCGTAATACCCGCATCCGCCAAGGCTGATGTCCCAAAATCAGACCTCACCCGGGCACCCGACCCTGCCAAAGAGCCCCCCAGGCCCCAGCCCACTCGCTCCCCGCAAAAAGTCACACCCCCTGATTCGGAACTGCGCCTCATCCAGACCGTAAGCAATGAAGGTGCCTACAAAACAAGCGATGTCCTGGAAGTGCGCTATGAAATCGAACGCATCTCCGGCAAAGAAACCGTCCACGCCCTGGGCATCGAAACAACCCTGCCCAGAGGATTCGCCTTTGCTGGAATGGGCGACGGTACCTGGCCCGACCTCTATCCCAAAGAAGGGCACAGCAGTCCCCACCAATTTGCCTGGATCAAAGTGCCCCAATTCCCGGCTACTTTCAGTTATTACATCAAAGCACCCGAAGCCCTGCGCCCTGCGCCACAGGCCCTAGCAAGTGTGGCTATCTTTCGGACCACTGCCGGGGAATTACGTTCCAATCCAGCTACCTCCACCCTGACGCCTGCAGGTGCAACAGATGCCCTGGAAAAGAAACTTGCAGCACCCCTACAGAACATGAAAAAACCGGACCCACCCACAGTCGTACAAGCACCCCGGGAACGTGTAGCACTGAATCGGACCATAGCAAACACCTACACACCGGGTGAAACCATGACCATTCAACTGCACCTGAGTTATCCCGACGCGTTGCCCATCCAGAACTTCGCCGTTACAGAGCAAATCCCCAAAGGCTGGATTTTCCAAAAAATGACTCCAACAGAAAATGGCCCCACATTTTCACCCAAGCCGGGGAAGGAAGATTTACTCACCTTCGTCTGGGATTCACCCCCCACCTTCCCCATTGAACTCACCTACAGCCTCGATATACCTGCAACGGAAAAGGGCACCCACGAAATTACAGGGCAAGCTATCTATCACCAGGACAACGAAGAGGTACGTGGAACCCGCATCGTCTCCACCCTGAATCAGCCCTAGCACCCGGCTGCTAATCGACAAACATAAACTCGTTGGTCAGCATTAAAACCTGCGCATACTGTTCCATCGGCTGCAATGGTTCCGCAGCCATACCCGCAAAATCCTCAACAGCTAACCAGGACAGTTGCGTCCCGGGAAACGCCTTATCTCGACGATACCGAATAATAGGTGCCCACTTGAAAGAGTCGTGGGACTGATTCGCCCCGGCATGAACCACAAAATCAATATATTCCCCGGCCTTCACCGAATACCGCGTTACCCGCGAACGTTTCTGGCCATTCGCCACCGTCCGGGTCCACAGCACACCCCCTTCGGTCGAAAGAATAGAAGCTACCACACCATCACCCTGATCGCTGGGATGGGACAGTGTGCCCGACATTGAAACGACCCCGTCACGCGGTGCGACCCAACGACGAATCGCTGCATACTTAACCCCAGGATGACCACCCTCGCGATTCAGCATAGACCAATCCAGTTTCGCATCCGGCACTTCATCCCCACCCTTCCAGGCATCCTTCCCGAAAAATGGGTACGGAACAAAAGCTTCGCTATACACACCCGATTCATCAATAACCCCATACCCATAATGCCAATCCGCAACGATGCTATCATCAACCACAGCCGCTGCTATAAAATCCCGCGCCAACATCGCTTCATCATCACCAGGCGAACGTTGATTCACAATCTGATACAACAATGCTATCTGCGCATCAACATCATCCAGGGCCTGCATGTCCTCCCGCGCAACCAAGGTCCGTGCCTGTGTCGCAGAAAAACGACTGTTCAACAAATACAAAGCCTGTTGCGGCACCGTCGTTTTATACCTACGCGGACTGTGCGCATCGGGCGACGCAAAATCAAAGGTTCGAAATAAATTCGGTAAATTCTGGCGTTCAATCCGACTATAGATCGATCGGCGCGGAACAAGAGGCTCTTTCGTAATATCAATTGCATGCCCACCCAGACTCAGATCCAACGCACCACTGGCCAGAAGCATGGAATCCCACATCGCCTCAAAAACCAGTCGCTTCCGGTTCTGTCGCCACAACAGACGATTCTCCGGGTCCACTGCCGAGGCACTTTCATCCGGTGCACTACTACGCCGATAACTCTCAGAAAGTACAATCTCCCGAATGAGCTGCTTCACAGACCACCCCGATTCAATGAAGTGGGATGCAAGATAATCCAGTACTTCAGGGTGGGTAGGTGCATCACCCTTCAACCCGAAATCACTCGGTGTATTCACCAGAGGCTGCTCATAAAGATACATCCAGACCCGATTCACAAATACACGCGCCGTCAGGGGGTTGTCCCTGCTTGTTATCGCCTCCGCCAGTTCAAGACGACCACTCCCTTGCTCAAAAGGCTTGACCTCACTCGAAAAAATCTCTATGTAACGACGTGGTACTTCGTCCCCGCGATTACCAGGCTTACCCCGCTTAAACACATACGGCGCAAAAAGCGGATCCGTATCCGCCACCACCATCGCCCGGTCCGGTCGTCCCTTATGCGTCGCTTCCAATTTCGCGATGCCATTGCGCCGATTCCGTATTGTGCCCTGCGTGGGCACATCACTCAAGTCCCAGACACTGGATTCAGGAAAATTAGCCGGGCTGTCAGCACCGTATAATAATAGTCGCAACGCCTCCCGCTCCGCCCCTTCCAGAGCCGTGGGAAAGTTGCCCGCCTCACCCGTATGTACCGCAATCTGGGAAGTCGCAGCAAGCAAATCGGACCACTCCTGATTCACCGATTTCAGCAAATCCCCATAACCGGTCATTACCACACCCATGGATTCAGGTGCATCACCCTCAAACAGTTTAGCTACACTGCTATTCAGTTTCGCGGTCTTATCCTCATTTTCCGAAAACTTCTTCGCCAATGCCGCCGCTTCCGCCGGAAACTGTTCTGCCGTTAAAGCTGCAAAAGCCTTCAATGGAGTAAAGACAGGATCATGCCCCTCAGCCGCCAACTTCTCCTTGAGGAAGGTACGCCATCGCTCCACCAACTGCCACAACAATTCACGATCACGCGCCAAAGTACGAAAAGGCTCCGTATCCACTATCTCAAGACTGTCATACCCCGCCTGTAAATAGATACCCACTTTGTTGCGCCCATCATTCAATAAATCCACATGGAGCTTCGTCATGTGGGCCTTAAGGTCGGCTTCTTTTTCTGCTTTGGCCTTGAGGAAATCCTGGTAGTCCGGGTCTTCAGGATCACGCGCTGCGATGATAGGTTTTTCTTCGGGTTCTGTGGTGCTCCTGAAAACACCATAGAGAGCGTAGTAGTCTGCCTGGGTCAGAGGGTCATATTTGTGATCGTGGCATCTGGCGCACTGCATCGTCACTCCCATTAAGCCCCGCGACACCACATCAATCTTGTCATCGATCTGATCGTGTACATTCCCAACAAACCTGCGTCCCAACGTCTGAAATCCCAACGCCGCCAGAGACCGTTGATCCTCCAACGTCATCAAATCAGCGGCCAGCTGCTCCTTGATGAATTGGTCATAAGGTTTATCCTCATTCAGGGCACGAACTACATAATCACGATAGGTGTGAGAAAAACCAAAATCACGCTCCTCCTGAAACACATACCCCTTGGTATCGGCATAGCGCGCCAAATCAAGCCAATGTCGCCCCCAACGCTCGCCAAACTGGGGCGATGCAAGCAGCTTATCCACCCACGCCGCATACGCCCCTTCATCTTCATTCGCCAGGAACGCTTCCATATCATCAAAGGAAGGGGGTAACCCCGTTAAATCAAAACTCAATCGGCGCAACTGGGTATATTTATCCGCACGGGGTAAAGCCGTAAGACCAGCAGCAACCAGACGCTCGCCTATAAAGTAATCCACGCCCTGCCCCGCATACCCATCGGGTAGGGGAGGTGAAACAACCGACTTGAAAGACCAATGATTATCACGAGACCACGTGATCCGCTCCGCCATCGTAATCGGGCCACGATCCGTTTCTTCTGGCCAGGGCGCACCCATGGCCACCCATTCTTCCAGTGCCTGAATCGCCCCGCTATCCAACGGGGTCTCCGGCGGCATCTTGATTTCGCCCTCACGACGAATCGCCTGAACCAGCTTGCTCGCTGCACCATCCCCCGGCACCAACACCGGACCCATTTCCCCACCACTCAACAGAGCCGCACGCGCATCCAGACGCAATCCCGCCTTTTGCTTTTCAGGACCATGGCATTCATAACAATGCTCCGCAAGTACCGGGCGCACCTTCGTCTCAAAAAATTCGATGCCCTCCGCTGCCAATGGATCAGATGCATCCTCTGCCAGGATACTGGGCGACACCATCGCCATAAGTACGGCGAGCAACAAGCTCCGTTTTATAGAACCATGAAACATAAACTATCAACCTCGCGAGAAGATTCTGCTACAACGCACAGTATAGCCTTATCACCCCATAAAAAAAAGGCGTCAACCCGAAAGTTAACGCCTTGAAAAGACTGAATTAAAGCTGGGTTAAAACCCTATCGCTGTGCTGAACGGGGACCAGAATGAGCCACCACGGGTCATAAAATCACTAAAAACGAGGAAAAATAAAATCATCAGAAACATGGGTGCCGTTATAGTAAACACCTTGACCAGCTTACTGCTGAACTTCACGTGCATGAAAAAGCTCATGACACATGCCGTTTTCGTCACAGCAATCAACAATGCGAGACCCAAGTTCACTGCGGGTGAGATGTCCATGCTGGGTGACTTCGCTGCAAAACAGGTTAATGCCATCAAGCAGGCCAGGGCAATAAGAACAGTGCCATAGGTTTTCGGGGTAACTATGTGATGGGAAGACATGCGTCTTGACTCCTAATGCTTAATGCGGGGGGTTGACCAGATAGAACATGGGGTACAGGAAAATCCATACAATGTCCACAAAGTGCCAGTACAGACCAAAAAACAAAATATGCAAATAACTGTGCTCGTTAAAGTTGCCCTTAAGGCACTTTATCATTAGCCAAAAAATAATGCCGAAACCGATGAGCATGTGCAACGCGTGCATACCCGTCATGACAAAGTAGAGCCAGAAGAAAAGCTGCAATGCGCCCTGACCGCCCGGCCCGTCGAAATCAGCCAGCTGACCATAATGATGACCGTGAGGCCCCCACAGTGTACCCGGGACGACGCCCTCCTGATACTTGGGTAACCATTCAAACTGTAGCTTGACTGCAACGAAGATAATACCCAGGAACAACGTGGCCCAGAGCATACCCATGACACCAAAGAGCTTGTTTATCCGGCCCGTCTGGTTGTAGTACACGCCCATAGCCATGGTAAAACTACTCAAAAGCAGGAATGAGGTATTGAAGGCGCCTACTTTCCAGTCGAGGGCAGAACTGCCTTCGAACCAGGCCTCAGGATAAAGGTAACGGTATACGGCATAACAGCAGAACATGCCGCCGAAGAACATGACTTCCTGTGCAAGGAAAAGCCACATCCCCATGGTGCAGGACTCTTCATGCTGCTCCCAGGTCTCAAAGTGATGTGCTACGACCGGGCCGTCTGTAGGATGGCTAGCTTCAGACACTGATCGTTTCCTCCCCGGTATAGGCATAGGCCTCTTCGGTTACAATTGGAATCTCTTTGAAATTATGGGGATCCGGTGGTGATGTACATTTCTCCCACTCCAGGCCGCGCGCCCCCCAGGGATTACTCCCCGCTGGTTTGCCTTTAAATATGGACCAGATGAAATAGAACACCGGAATCATAAACCCGATACCCAGTACCGTCGCACCCGCCGTCGAGAAAATATTCAATACCTGAAAATCAGGGTGATAAGAATGATAACGCCGTGGCATACCCAACCAGCCCAACATGAACTGCGGGAAGAAGGTAAAGTTAAAGCCCACAAAGATCACTATGGCACTGATATTCGCCGCAACACGCGGATACATCTTACCCGTCATTTTGGGCCACCAGAAGTGAAGACCGCAAAGATAGGCCATTACCATGCCGCCCACCATGACATAGTGAAAGTGAGACACCACGAAGTACGTATCATGAAGCGGGACATCCAAACCCATGTTCCCGAGATAAAGTCCCGTACCCCCACCAATCGCGAAGAGGCCCATAAATCCAATCGCATATATCATGGGCGTTTCCCAGACCACATTGCCCTTATACATGGTACCGGTCCAGTTAAAGATCTTAATGGCCGATGGCACCGCAACCAGCATGGTCAGGAAGGAGAATACCATACCCGCATACATGGACTGGCCGCTGATGAACATATGATGGCCCCAGACGATAAAGCCGATAATGGCAATACCCATACTGGAAAAGGCAATCATTTCATACCCGAATACACGGTTACGGGAGAAACAGGACATCACCTCACTGATAACACCCATACCCGGCAGAATCATGATATACACAGCAGGATGCGAGTAGAACCAGAACAAGTGCTGAAATAGGATGGGATCCCCGCCCAGACCCGGATCAAAAATTCCCACGCCCCATATACGTTCTACGCCGATAAGGAAAAGGGTGATGGCAACCACAGGCGTACCCAGAATCTGGATTACGCTGGTGGCATAGTGTGCCCAGATAAAGAGGGGCAGACGGAACCAGGTCAAGCCCGGTGCACGCATCTTGTGAATCGTCACCAGGAAATTCAGCCCCGTCAATATCGAAGAAAATCCCGTGATAAACGCAGCACTCACCGCGAGGAATACATTCGTATTGGCATAACTCGTACTCAAGGGCGAATAAAATGTCCACCCCGTGTCCACACCCCCGGTAAACGTCAATATTACCGCCAACGTTCCACCAATGATATAGATGTACCAGCTCAAAAGGTTCAAGCGGGGGAATGCCACATCCCGTGCACCGATCATCAAGGGGATAAGAAAGTTACCCAGGGTCGCCGGTACCGATGGAATGAGGAAGAAGAAAATCATCACCACGCCATGAAGTGTGAAAAACTTGTTATACGTATCGGCCTGAAGCACATCCCCCTCGGGTGTCAGCAATTCGAGACGGAAAATAGCCGCAAACAAACCACCTACCAGGAAAAACACACTGATAGATATCAGATACAAAATTGCAATACGCTTATGATCCACCGTAAACAGCCATGACTTCACCGTACCTGCCCAGTTTAAATAGTGGACCTCTGGCGCTTCGTAATCCCGCTCAGGAAAATCTTTTATATGTTCTATGACTCGCTCTGCCATTTTTCTATATCCCGTTCTTTCCGACCTATGAAGCGTCTGCGTCGCCCAATGACTTGATATACGCGATCAAATTAATTACATCTTCATCCGACAACTGACTCTTGAATGCCGGCATAAGTGGTGAATACCCGTCTACAACCTTCAATGCCGGCGATATGATGGATTCACGCAAATACTCCTCATCAACGGTTACTGTTTCCAACTTACCGTTGACATTAACTTGCGCTTCATGAGCGAATATTCCATTCAATACAGGACCACGACTCGCATCGCCACTGGCGTGACAGG
>CALAXS010000693.1 GCA_937895305.1 uncultured bacterium | reverse complement strand
CACGGGTAAACCTGTCATTCTATGCAATCCCCCCTAACGCTCGTTAGGTTCGGGTTATTTTGTAATATACATCCAATTATTCTGGAGGAGCGATATGAAAATCGCAGTCTTGGTTAAGCGCGTACCGGACACCACGTCGGTCTTTAAAATTGCCGATGACAACGCATCCGTGGTCACGGACAACCTGAAATATGTCATGAGTCCCTATGACGAATACGCCATGGAAGCCGCTATTCAGCTACGCGAAGCGGGCCAGGCGGAAGAAGTGATTGTCGTTTCTCTGGGCGATGAAAGTTGCAAAGAAACCATGCGCACAGCCCTCGCAATGGGTGCCGACAGCGGGCTACTTGTAAAGTGTGACGGTGCAGGCCCAACCAGCCGTGGCGTAGCCGAAGCATTGGCTGCTGCCCTGAAAAATGTCGGTGCCAGCCTCATCCTCGCCGGGAAACAGGCTGTTGACGACGACGCGTCGCAGGTCGCTGAGCGTATTGCAGAGCTGTTGGATTGTCCCCATGCTTCCGTCGTGTCACGAATGGAACTCGTTGGCGATACCCTCACCGTGGACCGTGAAATCGAAGGCGGTAAATACACCCTCGAATTACCCTTGCCCGCAGTGGTAAGTATTGAAAAAGGGATTAACACCCCGCGCTATCCCACATTGCCCAACATCATGAAAGCGAAGCGAAAAGCCATCGAAGAGCAGGACATCAACGCTCTGGGTCTGGACGCAGCAGTATTGGCTTCCCACATCACCGTGGAAGCCATGGCCCTGCCCCGTCAGGAACGACTGACGAATGTCCTCGAAGGCGATAACGAAACACGGGTGGCCACCCTGGTCAAAGCCCTGCGCGAAGAAGAGAAGGTATTATAGACATGAGCGTACTTGTACTCCTTGAACAACGTGGCAATCTAAAAGCGTGTGCTTTGGAAGCGGCTACCGCTGCAAACAAAATAGCCCAGGCCGCAGGCATGGATCTGATTGCGGTTTACATCGGCCAGTCGCTGGCTGACGATAGTGCGCAACTTGCTGGTCTCGGCATTAACACCGTCTATGCCTACGAAAATGATGCGCTGAAATACTACTCCAACGACGGCTATGTCCCTATCGTGCGCGACCTCGTGCAAGAACTGGGTGCCAAAGTCATTATCGGTTCTTCCAGTGCCCTCGGCAAAGAACTCTGCGCCTCCGTGGCCGCACGACTTGGTGTGGAACTCGTCCAGGACGCTATCGATGTGCAGTGGGACAGCGGCCTCCTAGCGAAGAAACCCGTCTATGCCGGTAAGGTTCTGGCTGATGTGCGCATCACCGATTCCCCCGCTATGGTTTCCCTCCGGCCTAATGTCATCGCCATCGAAAAAAACGGCGATACCGTACCCACCGTGGAGCAACGACCCATGCCGGAAGTATCCCTGCGTACGGTGTTGAAAGAAGCCGCTGAAGCCGCTGCCGGACAGATTGAACTCACCGAAGCCAAGATTGTCGTTTCTGGTGGTCGTGGTATTGGCGGACCCGAAAACTGGCCTGTGGTCCAGGACCTCGCTGATGCCATGGGGGCTGCCCTCGGAGCCAGTCGCGCCACCGTCGATGCAGGTTGGATTCACCATTCTCATCAGGTTGGTCAGACCGGTAAGGTTGTGAGCCCTGATGTCTATGTGGCCTGTGGTATTTCCGGTGCTATTCAGCACCAGGCCGGAATGCGCACGGCCAAGATTATTGTGGCCATCAACAAAGACGCGAATGCACCCATCTTCAAGATCTGCGACTACGGTATCGTGGGTGATCTTTTTGAGATCTGCCCGCTCCTCGCTAAGGAAGTACGCAAAGCACTGGGCTAAGCATAGTCCTGTTTAGGACGATACGCTCCTGTTATTAAATAGCGTCTCTGTTGTGCAACTA
Organism: uncultured bacterium; assembly: GCA_937895305.1. GTDB lineage: Bacteria > Hydrogenedentota > Hydrogenedentia > Hydrogenedentales > JAEUWI01 > CALAXS01. The sequence goes on along the minus strand of CALAXS010000693.1, from coordinate 925 downwards.
TTTTTAGGAGTCAACTTCATGCGGCTTTTTTCTGTTGTTCTGCTGATGGTTACATTCTTATTCACCCTGGGCGTTCAGGCGCAAGCGATTACGGGCTTTGTAAAGACCAAGGTTAAACGAAGCCACTGGCTGCGAATCGATGCCGTTGAGTATCGAGCGGCCAAGTACACGGAAGATAAGCTCCAGGAAAAGGGGTTCGAAAAGCGCAACAAGGGTGGTCTGATACATGTGTATATGACCAATGTATCCGGCAAGGAGCAGAGCCTGCTTGAATTTAATCTCAATCAACGTAGAGAGAGTTATTGGTTATTGGGTCGCTATATCGCCTGGCATCGTACCTATGATGAAGTGCTTTCCCCCGGTGAATCCACCGTTCTTGAAATCAACGCTATCGACCAGCAATTTTCCGAGGGTAGTGAATATAACCTCGCGCTGATCGGCACGAATTGGCAAGCTGCAGGGCTTTCGAAGGGTGTTCTTCACGAAGATCATGTGCGGGTGTCCAGCATGGTCCTGGATACCAGCCTGAATGAAATACTTTTCCATGTTCGTACCCGGGGGGAGGGTGAGGTCGAATTTCTTGCAGCAAATGTGGTGGGCCATGAGACTGCTTCGCTTGAATGGTATAAGGACAAAGACCATGCAATCGGCAGCCTCAAACTGAAGAAGGCGTTGGAACCGGGTGAGTTGATTATTCTCCAGGTACATATAGCAGAGGGGGGTGTACAGCGGATTATTCACGCCCATCGCAGGGCATACCTGGATTCATTTCCCATTGGTGTCTGGAAAAGTGACAGCACTTTGTATGATGAATTTAAAGGGCTGCATATCGATACGCTTATGAATGCAGAAGATTCGAATAGCAAATTTTTATCACAGCTATCCCATAGGGCATTAAGAATTTGAGCTGGTCCATGGTGTATCT
>CALAXS010000692.1 GCA_937895305.1 uncultured bacterium | reverse complement strand
GGGGATTACTTGCAATGAAGAAAATTTTGTCTATCCATCTGAATGCTAAAGATGAAGATTGTACCGTACATTTTCTTGGTCAGGACATCACAGTCATACGACGTGGTAGCAACGGCGAGCCAGATCGGGTTCGTGCGCTCATCGAAGAATTCGACGGACAGGTTGATGCCATTGGACTCCAGGGCATGCCCTCGACGCTGCACCTGGGGACTGCCCATGTAGATCACACCGAGGGCATCAAGTTTCGGGGCCTGAAAACCCAATCCCCTCTCGTGGAAGGAAATATTATCCGCGCGAGCATGGAACGTTGGGGCATTATGCTGGCTGACCGCGCGCAACCGGGCATCTTCGCCAATAAAAAAGTGCTCATGGTACCCGGTCTCAATCACACCGGATTGGCACAGGGTATGCAACGTCACGCGTCTTCCATCACCTTCGCAGATCCCTTTATCTATTTCGATATGCCCAACATGCCGGGCATCGGCAGCAAAAACACCCTGAACCAGGTGGCCTATTCTCAACTGGAACGGCTGAAGGACGCGCCCTTCCGTCGCATCTATCCACAGCCCGGTGAAGCAAGTAATGAGAGACCCCCCGCGCCTTTCATGAAAGCAGATGTTCTCGCCGGTGACATTGGCCCCATCCGACGCTATGCACCCAAAGACTTAAGCAGAAAAACCATCGTCGTAAACTGGGCACGTCAGGAAGACATTGAAGATCTTCGTTCACGGGGCGCATCCATTCTTATTACTATCATGCCCTCGCTGGAACCGGACAGTGACCTGGGCCAATGGCCCGCATCTACCATCGAAGCATTATTGGTCGCCCTGCGCACCAACCCGGATACGGAACTTAACGAAGACACCTTCCTGGACATGCTGGCCAATGTTCACTGGACCCCCGAAATTCAATACCTCCAACCTGAAGATGCCAATATCAACCGCTTCGCCTTTGTCATTCACCCGCTAAACCTGGGATTCATCCATAAGCACCCCCTCTTTCGCATGACAAAGTACCTGCCCGATCGCCTCGTAGAGGAAGTATCGGCCTTTATGCCGCCCTTCTATATCTCCACCATCAAGGGCGGGGTATCCCCGACGACAGGGCAAGCCATTGAAGGTATCCTCATCAGTCTGGGCGCTACCCCCCGCATGATGATGAAGCACGATGAACGCTTCACCTATAAACGACTCAACCGCGCAGCACGCATGGCCGAAAAACGGGGTGCACGCCTTATGGGTCTGGGGGCCTTCACCAGCGTCGTGGGCGATGCCGGGATTACCGTGGCCCACGAAGCCGACATCGCCATCACCAGCGGGAACAGCCTCACCGTGGCGGCCACCCTGGAAGCTGCGAAGATAGCCATGAAAATGATGGGCGCCAAGGACCTCACCAAAGGCAAGGCCATGGTGGTCGGTGCCACAGGCTCTATTGCCTCGGTATGTTCCCGTCTCCTCGCCCAGGCCTTTCACGACATTGTGCTGATCTCTATCGAGCCGGAAAAACTCATTGACCTCAAGCGTACTATCCAAAAGGAAACGCCCGGCACGAAGGTCGTCGTTGCGACAAAAACGGGCGACCTCGTAGCTGACTGTGACCTCATCGTCACCGCCACCTCCGCCTTTGGGCAGCGGGTCATCGATCTGACCCAGTGCAAACCCGGCGCGGTAATCTGCGACGTAGCACGGCCCCTCGACATTAACCCGGCTGAAGCCGCGCTCCGCCCGGACATCCTGGTGATCGAAAGTGGCGAAGTCGTGATCCCCGGGGAAAACCTCGATCTCGGGTACAACATCGGCCTCCCCCCAAAAACCGCCTATGCCTGTCTTGGTGAAACCGCACTCCTCGCCATGGACGGCCGTTTTGAAGACTACACCCTCGGCCGTAATATCAACATGGAGCGTGTAAAAGATCTCTGGCGAATTTTCCAAAAGCACGAGTTTAAAATCGCTCCTCTGCGCAGCTTCGGAAAATATATCTCCGAAGATGAACTCACCGAAAAACGGGCACTCGCGGAGCAGCTCCGTAACGATCCAGAATTACTGGCCCGCACCAAGGCCGAAGCCCAGGAAAAGCTCAAAGACATTCCTGTCATGGCCAAGGGCATCGCTGTCAGCAATGCAGGCTGGCGCTGGTGGGCGCTCGACGCCGCAGGTACTTTCTTTGCTGCACTCGGCAAAGCCTTCGGTGGGTCAAAAAGTAAATAAAGTAGATTGTCTCCTGGTCAGCAAGTTACGTTATTCTGCCCCCTTTGTCGTCATCCTAGCGAAAGCGGGGATCCAAGTGTAAAATTACAGGATGAATTTGCAAAGTCAACATGGATTCCCGCGTTCGCGGGAATGACGATGATGCTGCGCTTCCCTCGTTCCCCATATACTGCCCAGGCACAAAAAAAGCCCGGATTCCTGTGCAGTGCACTGGAACCCGGGTATCTTTTTTATAAATGGCGGAGAGGGAGAGATTCGAACTCTCGGTACAGTTGCCCGCACAACGCCTTAGCAGGGCGCCACCTTCAGCCACTCGGTCACCTCTCCGCGACGGATAAAAAGAGTATCATGGAAATGCTGCCCCGTTCAAGCCAAGTCTGAAACACAGACTCCATTCAGTTGCGAAATCCCTGTAATTTAAATAGGATATAGAAAATAGAAAATACGTCCACGGGGGATTCATCCATGTCTTCATTGAAAATCGCCACCGCCCTTATTCTTGCACTGCTCATGGTCTGCTCCGGTGCCCATGCCGCAGACACCGCCACAGCCTTTGAGCAGGCTGCAACCTCGTCTGAAATCGCCGGGGTCTCCCTGTCGAAGATCCACCGTTGGCTCCATGAAATCGCCCTCCCCAAGATTGACCCGAAAACGGGCCTCTACCTTGCCCGTGGCGAATGGAATTATCGTGATACGGCAGCAGACTGCTATCCCTTCCTCACCTGGGCGGCCTGGGCCACGGACCGCGACGCATTGAATGGTCCTGTGCGCGACATTCTCGCTGCGGAGCAGAAGCTGTGCAATACATTGGACCGTATCCCGTCGCCCTACGACCTGAAAGCGGGCAAGCCCATGGAAATCAGTCACGATGACCAGGTCTTCCAGGCCTCGGAATATGTGAAGGACGGGCTTATCGCCATCGTGGAAGTCACGGGAAAAGACGCCTGGTTCGACCGTATGCGTGACATTGAAGATGACATTTGGAAGCATGCCAATGTTGAGACGCCCTTCGGTCTCATCCCCTCGACCAATATCGAAGTGAATGGCGAGCAGATACAGGCCCTGGCGCGGCTCTTTACCATGACGGGCGAGCGAAAGTACCTGAAGTGGGCCACACGTCTGGCGGATTATTATCTCAGTGACGAAGACTTTGTGCCCAATCGCCTCCGCGACCACGGCTGCGAGATTACAGGGGGCCTCGGCCTTCTGCTCGGTGTGGAATCGGTCCATGACAAGGTCGCCTATGAACGTCATGCCCCGCGTCTGAAAAAGATGTTTAATCACATCCTCGCCAAGGGCTGTAACGAAGACGGCATCATGTACAACGAAATCAAGAAGGAAAAATTTGGAAAACGCTTTCGCGATTTCAGTGATGGCTGGGGCTATAATTACGTGGGCTTCCTCTGCTACGACTATGCTGGCAACACGGAGACCTACACCCCACAAATCCAGACGACGCTAGGTGCCCTGCTGAAACCCGCTTACGACGACTATCCCTGGGAAGGCAGCATCGACGGCTACGCCGATTCCATCGAAGGCGCCCTCTACCTCCTCAATCGTGTGGACAGTGCCGAGGGCCTGCAATGGGTGAACCAGCAGACCAATGAACATCTGGTTCACGACAAGGAACTCATGGAACACGGCGACCTCTGGGGCACCATGAAGCTTCAGGCCAACGCCGTGCGCACCACCCTCATGCACGCTCACATGCACACCCAGGGGGTACTCGCGCTACCCTGGCAGCAGGGTATGCGCCTCGGTGCCGCGCCCGACGGTGACGGCCTCGCTATCGTCCTCCACAGCCCCGTGGACTGGGAAGGCGTCCTCGAATTCGACCAGCCCCGACACAAGACTTACATGGGCTTCACGCAAGACTGGCCCCGCATGAACACCCTCCCCGAATGGTTCACCGTCGATGCCGATATGACCTACACCATCTACATAGACGACGATGCCAACACCGCCAATGTACCCGGCAGCGCCTTGATTAAGGGCATGGCACTGAAGCTGAAAGCCGGACAGACTGTGAAGATAAGCGTGGGGTTGGGGTAAGCGACAGATTAGGAATACCTTAACGCAAAGACGCGGAGAACGCAGAGGGGAAGGCACGGCAGGCAATTCACATTCTTGTCATTCTCGCGGAGGCGGGAATCTCCGCGTAAACATTCCTAACTCAGGTCGGGACGGATGAATCTGTATCACCCGTCATTGCGAACCGAGTATAACGAGGTGCGGCAATCTGGCTTGGCCCAGACGACTGCACAGTTGGAGCAACAACCTCCCCCACCTGTCATTCCCAACTTGATTGGGAATCCCCCTAACAGTATCCCAGCTTCCAGTCAGAGGGCAGACCAAGAAACTTACTCACCCTCTCCTCCCTTCGTTCCCATGCTCTGCGTGGGAATGCATAGAGAACTGGCCGATTTTAATCCATGAAAAAGTCTTCGTCGACTCGTTTCAGTTCGATATTTTGTATAATACGTGTGCCCACGTTGTTCTCAAACATGAGCAATGTGAGTTTGTCGCCATCGATGAGGATAATGCGCTGCGACGTATCTTCTGCAAACTTGATGGCACCCTGGGAGAAAGTGGAAGTGGTGACAAACACACCTTTGCTAGCCCCTTTTCCCATCAGGC
>CALAXS010000691.1 GCA_937895305.1 uncultured bacterium | reverse complement strand
GTTCTGTCGCTTCTTTCGCGCCATATTGTCTGGACAATTCCAGTAGTTTATCACGGCCCGGTTGCAATTCCTTGTAGGTGTAACGGCTTTTCTTTTCTTCGTGTTCTTCAATGCCGATGGCCGTAAGGACGGCATAGTCATCCACCACAAAACAGGCATAGTCCACAGCCCGCTCCGGGTAAAAAAGGCAGTCCAGATACCATTTAAGATGGATGCCTTTACCAAAACCACGACCGACACCATCGATGTTGGAGCGTTTACCATTAATCTTGAGGGCGGTAAACTGGGCAACGGTATCAAGGGGTTTCACGCGCCCCTGATCCTGTACAGGCAAGGTAGCGAAAAGTTTAAGGGTTTCTTTGTCCCAGGGAATGTACTCTTTCAGTGCTGGCGTATCGGGAACGGTTTCTTCCTGGGCGAAAGCCCCGAATCCAAGGAGCAGAATTAAGAAAAAAGGGATAAACTTAGGCATTGTTTCGCCTCCTGTTTTCAGCCTGAAGATAGGCGAGCAGCTTTTGCAGGAAGTGGATCGTCAAACCGATAGCCACAACATAGCAAGCATACTTGGGCCATTGATCTGCCGGATTGTTTACGACAGCGAAGACAGACTGCGAGCGTCCATCAGCGGCACTACCAAAGGAAGCCTGAAAGAAAGTGTAGCCTTTATGGCGAAGGGGTTCGTTCATGCGAATCTTGATGGGCCGCGACACCCCGCCCTCCGTTTTGGTCACTTCACTCTCGAAATTAGAGGCCATGGACATGCCGGGATGAAGGTCACGGATAAACTTGTCCAGGGTAATAGTGAAGGGCACATCATAGCGTTCATGCCGCAGGTCAATGCTGTAGTCCTGGCCCGCTACAGTCACCACCCAGGGGACCATGCTCAAGCCAAAGAGTACGCCCTCGTGGGTTTGCTCTGCATCATTTTCGATAAGCGTTACAAAAGCACCGCGAATATTGCGCTCGGCCTCCTTGTCCAGTTCCATAGGGATTAAATTGACCCCGTCAATTCCGATAGCCATGCCTTCGGCAACCGCATCGGGTTGACAGTTTTTAAGATAGCCTTCTACCAAAAGGTCAAAGGGAAGGGCCTCAGCCGTAAACAAGCGGGTGTCCTCGGGGGACATAGCGTCAAAATTATCACCGGGGATGGTAAATCGCTTCCCGCCTTCCTTAAGTTCAACAACAACAATTTCCCAATCGTGGTAACTTTGAAACTGGCTGGAACTGCTCCCTTCCAACAGGGCCATATTGCCGCTGATGGACATGTGGTACGTCACAAAACCTGCGACCAGCAGAAAGATAATACCCCCATGGGCAATGAGCATACCGGGCTGCTTGATGTTTTTAGGGGCACGAATGATTGCTCCTGCTGTCATATTTACCGCCAGGAGTCCGATGAGAAGATAAACACCGGGCAAAGGCAGGGGGATGCCATAGGGCAACTCGTGGATAACGAACAGGGAATTGAAATACTTGTTCTGAACTTCAAACAGGCCATGTTCCACCTGTTCCAGGGTACCAAAAAAGGTAAGGAGCAGCAGAAAAAACAGCAGCACAGTCGCTACATTATAGGATGCAATAAAGTTAAAAATCTTTTTCATGATGAATGCCTTCTGGGCCTATTCGATGCTAAGCGATTGGCAGAATGCCTTGAAGTTCTCTTCCTGCTGCAGCACTTCTGCTTCAGGACCGATCATTTTGACGAAGAAGGTCTCCCCCTCCACCGGTGCCACAACACCGAGCATGACATATCCGGGCTTCTTGTCCCCGCCCATACCACTGTAGTCACCTTTGAGAACAACATACGGTACAGACTGTGAGAATGCGGGGATGGTTTCCAGGGCACCGAATTCTGCTGCGCCCAGGGGTTCCAGTCCCATTTGCCCGCACCAGCGATTGATGTTGGCTTCGGTCCCGCCAGCAGTACCGCTGAGTCGGCTCACATAGCATTCCGATGTACCCGCTTGCAGCGTTACCTCACGTATCATGCGTGGTTCGCCCTCAACCCAGCCCTGGGGAGCAGCCCATTTCAGATTGCTGGCTGGTGCTGCATCTGCCTCGGGCATGGATGCTACGGGGGGATGGCCTTCTGGCAGACTTTCATCGGAAACCGATTCGGTTGCTTCGGGCGCAATGTTGTCGTGCCCTTCGCCTGGAGCATGGTTATGCCCGGCGTGCGCATCATCCTCGGGAAGACTGACTTCCAGGGTAGCGCAAAAGGTTTCAAAGGCTTCCTGCTGGGCTTCTACCTCTGAGCGGGGGCCAATCATCTTGACAAAGAATGCCTGACCCTGGGCAATAAGTGTGAGACCCACCATGCGGTAGTCCGGCTCGCCTGCCCCGCCACTCATACCACCATAGGCACCGTCCATAATGGTGAGTATACCCTCCGTACCGAAGATCGGGCGCTTGGGCAAGTCCGCAATTTCCTCGATAGTATAGGGTTCCAGGCCCATCTGATCACGCCACCGGTTCAGATTAGCTGCAAGCCCCCCACCATCACCACCAAGCAAAGTAAAGTAGCATTCGCTGCTTTCGCCAAAACTGAAATTCGCCATGCGCATGGCACTACCCGGTTGCTCTACCCAGCCTTCGGGGGTGGTCCATGAAAAAGCGGGCTGGGGGGCTTCGGTTTGCATGGTCGATAGACCCACACGTTCCGCAGTTGTCAATTTTGGGGGACGTCGTAATTCCTCAGCAGGGGCTGTATCAATTTTTTCGATAATCTGTACTGCCTCATCCGGACCGGAACAGCCATTGAGTAGACCTATACTGAGTGTACAGGCCAGGGTAAATATCCAGAAATGCTTAATCATAGTACTGCTCCGCAGGGGCGTGGGTAGTCGTGCTGAAATCTTGTAACTGTGTAACATCACCGCAAGGTGAATCATGCCCATGCGAATCAATTCGCTCATAGGGTATACAGACTGCGCATTCTACCTTTTTTTATGAGGTTGGTTCAAAATATGGAGGGCGTTCAGGCATCCAGTCCGTCGAGAAATCCCCATATTTCTTCTGATTTTTTCAGGAATTCGGCTCCTTCAATGAGGTTTTCACGGGCGGAAAGCTGGTTGTGGTTAAGACGCAGCACCCGTTTAAAGTTTTCCATGGCCTTTTCGTGCTCCCCCATCTCCCAGAGTACCACCCCTAAAGTATTAAAGCTTTCCTCGTAGGTCGGTGCACACTGGATTGCATCGTGAAGATGCTGCACTGCAGCCTGGGTAAGGCCCTTTTCAATCGATTCCAGAGCCAGGCGGTTGTATTGTCGGGCCTCCTGAAAGGCATCATTGCGTTCTTCCGGCTTACAGTCCCACTTACGTGAAAAGCATTGGGCATTGGTCTCTATAATCTCCTGCCAGGCATCATCGACCAATCCCATAGAGATAAAGGTGCGACTCCCGTAGTGAAAGACAAAGCTGCCTTCAGCTACACAAAGTCGGTAACCTGCACGAAGTACACGCAGGCAATAGTCATCATCCTCAAAATTACCGATTCCAAAGGCCTCATCCAGTACCCCGACTTCTGCCAGAACCGTGTCGCGGATGAGCATGCAAAACCCAACCAGACGGGCTACATCGCGTGTTGTATGCTGGTGTTCTTCAAAAAGATCCTCACTAAACCGGATCAATGGCTCCAGCCCCTCAAAATCCAGGCCCGTGATCTCCTGACTGCCCGACACGCAATTGCTGCGTGGTCCAACCAGACCAATGCTTGCATCCCGGGAAAAGGGCTGTACGAGACGACTGAGCCAGTGGGGTGGAACGACAGTGTCGCTGTTCAGAAGCAGTGCATGGCCTTCCACATGAGCCAGACCAGCATTTACCCCACCACTGAATCCTTTGTTTTCACCTGTATGAACCACGGTCGCACCGGGCACAGAATCGAAGTATTTCCCCACCCCATCGGTTGAACCGTTGTCTACGAGAATCAGTTTATAGGGATAGGTCGTGTGCTTCAGAATCGATTGCACACATTGCGTGCAATAGGCCAATTCGTTGAAGGCCGGGATAATTATGGAAACGGGAATCGCCATATCCTAGCGCTCCCTGTCTTCCGCAGGGAATACATCCCCCACCTTGGGTTTACTCCAGGGGTGAGGCCACACCCAGGTTACAGGCCGGGTTTGAATGGCCTGGTCCAGGATGAGCGTTCCTTCCCCGGTGGCAATCACCGGTACCGGCTGCACTTCGATGACAGTCCCCGGTGCTTCTTCAACGGGTGTTGTATCAAAACTGGCCTTGAGTATGAGTACCGTTTTATTTTCAAACCGGAAACGGGATAAGGGCCGCGATTCATGGGCACGCACCTGGCGCTCCAACCAGTCTGCAGGCTGCGTCCAGTCTATCCAGCTCCCTGCCTCAGTGGGTTTCTTGTCATAGGTGGCCAGCGAAAGGTCCTGCGGTGTTCCCACAAGGCCATGCGATGCAATTTCATCCATTAGATCCACAACATGCGATGTAGCGGTCCTGCAACATTTATCATAAAGGGTGAAGAGGGTTTCCCGCGGCTCCAAATCAAAGGCTACCTGTTTCAGTATAGGCCCCGTATCAATACCCGCTTCCATAACATGGAAGCTGATACCGCTGCTACGGTCGCCATCACTAATCACGGCGTAAAAAGGATTGGCCCCACGATGTCGGGGCAAAAGACTGGAGTGCATATTGACGCAGCCTATGGCGGGTAAACGAAGGAGTGGGTCTTTCAGGATGATGGCAAAGCCACTCACGAGAAGAATATCAATATTGAGTGCTGGATCAGCATTATTTAAGGTGAATTTGCCAGCATAAGACCATTCCAGATCAACAGCCTTATCCGCAGGGAAACTTGGATAAACCGATTTA
>CALAXS010000690.1 GCA_937895305.1 uncultured bacterium | reverse complement strand
ATGACCAATTGCATTATCTCCGAGAACACCGCTACGTACGATGGTGGCGGTTTGACCAATCTTGCCACCTCCGATAGCATACTCACCAATTGTGTCTTTTATATGAATACAGCGGGTAGCGAAGGCGGTGCAATTTATAATTATCATCCTTCCTCTATCGACATGACGAATTGCACCATAACCGAGAACACCGCCGATGTGGGTGGCGGGCTCTATACCTCCAACACTGCAACGGCGAACTTCACCAACGCTATTGTCTGGGGCAATACGGGTACCACATCCAATGACAACCTGTATGATGCGGGCGGCCTAATCACTGCGAATTACAGTTGCTTTGCTTCGACCATTAGCGGTACGGGGAACCTCAATGATGACCCTGATTTCGTAGACGCCAGTTCCGGTGATTTAACGCTGGATATTACGGGGCCTTCGCCCTGTATTGATTCCGGTACGGGCATTTCCGGGACCTACCCCAATGTGCCCAGTGACGATCTGTCTGGTAATTCAAGACCCTTCGGATTGGGTGTTGACATGGGTGCCTATGAATACGTAGCACTGTAAGCAATACAGCATCAATAAAAAACGCCCGGTATCTCGTATTGAGACACCGGGCGTTTTGTTTGCTTGAGGATGAAGCGTCGGGGACGTGATTTACATCATGCCGCCCATGCCGCCCATACCACCCATGCCGCCCATATCACCACCACCACCGCCAGCAGGTGCTGCTTCGGGGAGGTCTGCGATGAGGACTTCGGTGGTGAGGAGAAGACCGGCGATGGAACCAGCGTTCTGCAGTGCAGTACGGGTTACCTTGGTGGGATCAATGATGCCCGCCTTCATGAGGTCTTCGAATGCGCCTGTGGCTGCGTTGTAGCCCATAGCGCCCTTCATGCCTTTAACAGCCGCAACAACGGTTGCGCCTTCTTCACCTGCGTTTGCGGTGATCTGGCGAAGGGGTTCTTCCAATGCACGCAATACGATGTTTGCGCCCACGGCTTCGTCGCCTTCCAGGGTATTCTTCTGCAGGGCAGGGATGCAACGGATGAGGGCGGTGCCGCCACCGGCAACGATGCCTTCTTCTACAGCAGCGCGGGTAGCATGCAATGCATCTTCTACACGGGCCTTCTTTTCTTTCATTTCGATTTCAGTAGCTGCGCCCACGTTGATTACGGCAACACCACCGGCCAATTTGGCCAGGCGTTCCTGCAATTTTTCGCGGTCATAGTCGCTGGTGGTTTCTTCAATCTGACGACGAATCAGGTTGATGCGACCCATGATGTCTTTGCTGCTGCCGCCACCTTCAACGATGGTGGTGGAGTCTTTGTCGATGACGAGGCGCTTTGCGCGACCGAGGTCACTGAGGCCAACGCTCTCGAGGCTACGGCCGAGGTCTTCCGTGATGGAGAGACCACCGGTGAGGATAGCGATGTCTTCGAGCATGGACTTGCGACGGTCGCCGAAGCCAGGGGCTTTCACTGCACAGATGGTGAAAGTACCGCGAATCTTGTTCACCACGAGGGTGGCCAATGCTTCGCCTTCCACGTCTTCTGCAATAATAAGCAGGGGCTTGCCACTCTTGGCAATCTGCTCCAGCAGGGGAAGAAGGTCTTTCAGGTTAGAGATTTTCTTTTCATGAATAAGGACATACGCTTCGTCGAGCGCACATTCCATAGTGTCGGAATCAGTCACGAAGTAAGGAGAGAGATAGCCCTTGTCGAACTGCATCCCTTCTACAACGTCGAGTGTGGTTTCGATGCTCTTGGCTTCTTCCACGGTAATGGTGCCGTCGTTGCCCACCTTTTCCATGGCGTCTGCGATGATACCGCCGATTTCCATGTCACTGTTGGCAGAGATGCTGGCCACGCTCATGATCACGTCTTTGTCGTTGCGAACCTGCTTGGACTGTTTAGCCAGGGCTTCCACTACGATTTGAACAGCAGTGTCGATGCCGCGCTTGAGACTCATGGGGTTTGCACCCGCTGTTACATTGCGCAGGCCTTCACGGTAGATGGACTCTGCCAATACCGTTGCTGTGGTGGTACCGTCACCAGCCACATCAGAGGTCTTGGAAGCAACTTCCTTGACCATCTGTGCGCCCATATTTTCGTACTTGTTTTCCAGCTCGATTTCCTTGGCAACACTCACACCGTCTTTCGTGACCGTGGGTGCGCCCCATTTCTTGTCGAGGACTACGTTGCGACCCTTGGGGCCGAGGGTGGCTTTTACAGCCTTACTCAGCTTGGTCACCCCATTTAATATACCGCGGCGTGCGTCTTCGCCGAATTCCAATTGTTTCGCCATGATGCGATCTCCTTATTGGTTATGCTTGGTTTTTCTGAAAAAAGTGGATGCGGACTATTCGATGACTGCAAGAACGTCATCTTCACGCATGATGATGTGTTCTTCGCCGTCGATCTTCACTTCCGTACCGGCATATTTGCCCATAAGGATGCGGTCGCCTTTTTTCAGTTCCAGGGGGGTGCGCTTGCCTTTGTCGTCTACGAGGCCGGGGCCTACTGCGACAACTTTGCCTTCCTGGGGCTTTTCTTTTGCGGAATCAGGGATGATGATACCGCCGCGGACCTGTTCGCCCAGTTCTTCACGTACAACGAGAATGCGATCTGCAAGGGGACGTACCTTCATGATGGATACTCCTTCTTCATGTTTGAGGTTTAGTATAAGGCCAGATCTGCGATTTGGCCATTTTGGCA
>CALAXS010000689.1 GCA_937895305.1 uncultured bacterium | reverse complement strand
ATAGATCCTGCCTCAGTATATTCCAGCGTTTCCAGCACGGTATCGTCCTGCGTTATCTTGATGAAAACAGGGCCGAGATTGGGATAGGGCGTTGCATAGTGCAGGGTGTGGGTGCCAGACTCTACATCTAGGTAGGCGTGCTTCGCGAAGGCACGATAGGGCTTTCCTGCCATACTTTGTTCTGGGTACCAGCCGTCCTCAGGCATGATGAGTCCGGGGCAGAACAGGGTCTTGTGGTCAATGAAATGCCAGAACGTTCCAATGGAGAGACCGCGTTTCTTGTGCTCACGACGTGCCCGCATGGCCTTGATAAAATATGCACAAGTAGAGCCATACACTTTTAAATGGGCACCCACGCGCCAGAACTCGCCCTCTATAATTGCGCGACCCAGCGCCCGCACCTCGCCAATAGCACTGTAAATTCCCGCCTTGAACCAGGTACGCACAGGGTAATTTCGCAACATCACCCGGTAGCGGTTGCGGGTGTTCAGATAGTACTTGTACCGGGCACGCTTACCCTCGCCCATGCTCGCGCTGAACTTGTGACGCACTACAGCCTCGGGGCAGGTCTGGATTCGGTAGCCCGCGTCCCAGACGCGCAGCGAGAGATCGTAGTCATCCAGATATATATCAAATTCTTCGGGAAGTAAACCCGTCTTATGAAGCACCGACGCACGAATCATCCAGGCACCACCACAGACCCCGATAACTTCCTTGATCTCGTTCCATTGAGGTGCATCGAGACGACCCACGCCAATATCCCAGGCACCGCCTATGATGGAACCCGTTAACCCGACGGAATTGATAATTTCTGGATAGTCGAAGAGGACCATCTTGGGGGCGACCGCACCCAGTGTTTCATCGGCTTCCAGCATGGTGACCATCGTTTCCAGCGCATCGGGTGCGGTAGCGGTGTCGTTGTTGATGAGGAAGATGTAGTCCGCGCCAGCGGCAAGAGAACGCTCCATAGCATAGTTGTTACCGCCTGACCAACCGAGGTTGCCGGGGCATTGGAGAATCTCTACACGGTCATCGTTGCCGAAATGCGCCGCGACATAGGCTACCGAGTCGTCATCGCTGGCATTGTCTACCAGAATGTATTTGGCATTGGGATAGGGCGACTGCAACAGGGTGGAGAAGCAGTCTTCCAGATGCTCCAAGCCGTTCCAGTTGATGGCCAATATATGTACGAGGGGTGAGTCCATGGTGAGCGCAGTATAGCAAGGGCCCAAGCAGGGCATGCAATAAAATTATGCACACATCGTCATTCCCTCCCCGTCACCCCTGTGTAGGTTCGCAGGAATGACGATGTTTGGGCTGCTTCCCTCGTTCCCTAATGCCTGCCGTGCTACGGCCTCTGCGTGGGAATGTATACCCCGAGGCTCTGCCCCGGAAAACGAACGCATTCGACCGGTGATGCCACACTTTCTATCCCTACTTGAGCTAAGCATGCTGACACGGAGATTCCCGTCTGCACTGGAATGACAGGGTTTATAGGTATTCCTGTTACACAGCATAGAAAACGCGCTATTCTTTTTCGTACTATGACCGAACAAGCAATCTATAACTTTGGAATGCCCAACACAATGATACTCACCTTCACACCCAATCCTTGCGTCGATAAAACGGTCTTTATCGATCGACTCAAAGTCGGTGAACGCATCCGCTCGGAGCGGTGCACCTGCATACCGGGTGGTAAAGGCACCAACGTCTCCCGTGCGGTGAAGATATTCGGCCATGAAACAGCGGCTATGAATATCGTGGGGGGCCACACAGGACGTCATGTGGTGGAGATGATAGAGGAGCAGGACGGAATTCGCACGGTGCCTTGCTGGGTTGCGGACCAAACCCGGACCATCACCACCGTACTGGAAGAATGCACTGGCACCCAGACTGCGTTTTTTGAGCCGGGGCCGCAGGTAACGGAAGCAGAACATAAATCCATCCTCAACACCTTTCGTGATTCCCTCGAAGACGTATCCGTCGTCGTCCTCAGCGGTACGGTTCCCTGCCCCAGTCTGGAAGAACTTTATGGCGAACTCATCCCCATAGCGCATGCCGCAGGCTGCAAGGTTATCCTGGATTCCCATAGTGCAGAATTTGCTGCGGGCCTCACCGCCAAACCCGACATGATAAAACCCAACCACGATGAAGCCGCCAAACACCTGGGCTATCCCGTAGACACTCTCGAGGCGCAACATCGCGCCATCGCCGATTTCCACAACACAGGTATCCCACTCGTCGTCCTCTCCCTCGGCAAAGACGGCTGCCTCGTATCCGACGGCAATGATATTCTACGCGCTACGCCCCCCATTATCGACGAAGTCAACCCCGTCGGCTCCGGCGACGCCCTCGTCGCCCCCTTCGCCATTGGACTACAGGAAGGCTGGGACCTCGAACGCATGGCCCGCTACGGTTGCGCTGCCGGCACCGCCAATGCCATGAGCTGGGACATTGCCCACTTCACCATGGACGAGGTGGAGGAGGTGGCGAGGCGGATGGAGATAACCAACGGATAAATATTTTCCTTTCCATCACTCCAGCAAAGCAATCTCCCGCAAGAAGCTAAGGCTATCCTCCACCGTTTTTTTCCGCCAGGGAGGAAGGTTAAAGAATGCGTGGCGTTGTCCTTCATAGAGATGCAGCTTCAGATTTATCCCTAAAGGCATTACCTTATCGCGAAAGGCCTCGCTTTGATAAAGGTATTTGTC
>CALAXS010000688.1 GCA_937895305.1 uncultured bacterium | reverse complement strand
ATCATCCGAGAACTTCATTTTTATAATTATGCTGCCCCCGTTTTCATTGAATTTAACAGCGTTGGACAGGAGATTGGTAAACACCTGCCCCATCTTGCCCTTGTCCCCTTCCACCAATACGGGTTCATCGGGCACATCAAATTCAATATTGATACTTCGGGAATCCGCGACAGGCTGTACGGTCTGGAGTGCGGTCTGTGCACAATCAATAAGGTCAAAGGTATCGAAAAGCAGATCATCATCACCCCGATGAAGCTTTGAAAAGTCGAGCAGATTTTCAATGAGCGTAACCAGTTTTTCGATGTTACGCAGACTGATTTCCAGGTACTCCAGTTGCACATCATTTATGGGGCCCACTTTACCATTGAGAATCATATCGGTATAGCCCATAACAGCAACCAACGGGGTGCGCAGCTCGTGGGAAACATTCGACAACAGATTGGTCTTGAGTTCATCGAGGGTTTTAAGCTCTTCATTAACGTCATGAAGTTTCTCGCGGGCGCGGGTCACTTCTTCAAGGGAGACCTGCAAGTTTTCGAGAAGCTTCGCGTTACGAATGGCAACAGCTACGTGGGGGGACATTTGCTCCAGCACTTCCACTTCGTGCGGGTTGAATGCACCCACAAATTTTGAACCCAGGTTAAGGGTACCGACAATACGTCCCGTCGCATATAGGGGTACACAGAGGCAACTATGGATGTACTCCGGGAATTGCTCGATAAATTCAGAGTTGTCCTGCTGCAGGTTTTGAATCGTAAGACATCGGCGTTCTCTGGCCACCCATGCCGCACAGCTACCCGTACTGTCGATGCGGATGGAGCGATCTGATGGTCGGGTTTCGGGCCAGAGCTGTCGTGTCTCGAATACAGCATTCTGGTCTTCCAACAAGGCCACTGCTGCGTAGTCGAAGGCGACCAGCTTTCGTACTTCAACCACGATGCTATCAAATACACGTCCCGCTTCAAGACTTGAATTAATGGCGTTGGCAATCTGGTTGATGGCACTTATGCGCTCAGAACGTTCCTGAGACTCCTTTTCCAGTTGAACGTTTTGGGTTACATCACGGAAGGTCCCTTCCATGCCCACATATTCGCCAGCGTCATCGTAAATTCGACTGATGGCTAACTCGATACAAACAGATAGAGCGTTGCGTTTTTTCATCCAGACCCGGGTTCGCTCTATGTATTGGTTTCGCACCAGATCATTGGATACACGCGCATAGTCGATCTCTTCTACAAAGAGTTCCCTCAGCGTAATACCGATAAGCTCTTCCGTATTGTTATACCCGAGTATTTTCACACCAGCCGGATTCACCAGAGAGATATTGCCAGGGATATCAGCCTGAAAAATACCGTCACGCATGGATGTAATCAGACTACGGTACCGTTCTTCCGATCCTTCCAGCTCATAGATGTTCTGCTTTAGCGCAGCGGCCATCTGGTTGAAGGACATGGCAAGTTCTTCGATTTCATCCTGGGTGTCAATTTTGAGTTTAAGTTCAAGGTCACCCTGGCGGATGATTTGCGCACCTTCGTTAAGCAGGGATACGGGCCGGATAATGTTGTTGTTGACGATACGGTACGCAATGATACAAAAGAGCCCAATCACAAACAGGCTTACGATTAACGTCACAATGGCAGCAAAGTTGATATAGCGGACCACATCGGCCCGGGTACGGTACACGAGGAGGTAGAGGTTTTTGTGCGGCAAAAGGCGGTGGTAAGTCATAAAGGCATCTTGATTACCAGACGGCGCCTTAAATTTCATGATGGCCGTAAATCGTGTATCGGTTTCCTGCTGGTTTTCACGAATCTTCAGGGCAAGTCGTTCGTCCAGCGCCTGCTGCTCCGGGGCAGTGTCCAAACTATTCTGGGCCATATTCCACTGAATAACAAAATCCTGCTCGTCCTCCTCCACCGTGCCCACATGGATAAGTCCGTAGGTATTATCTTCACTTTCCTGGGTGTTTTGTCTATTCAATGAATAGAGGTATTTAAGTACCTCCTCATTTTTCCGGATGGATTTAAGGTAACCCAGGAGTTCCTTGCCATCTTCTGATCGTACC
>CALAXS010000687.1 GCA_937895305.1 uncultured bacterium | reverse complement strand
TAGTGCTGGTATCCGTAATAGCTGGTGCGGCGGATGTGCCGGATGGGGAGAAGCATATATATAAGTCGACGAAGGAGGCGGAGCTGCCGTTGTATGTGTTTTCGCCGGAGGAGAAGTCGGATGCACCGCGCGCGGCGATTGTGTTCTTTTTTGGCGGTGGGTGGCAAGGGGGGACCCCAACGCAGTTTGAGCCACAGAGTGAATATCTGCGTACACGGGGTATGGTGGCAGTTGTAGTGGAGTATCGGGTGGGAAGTCGGCATAAGGTAAAGGCCAACGCGTGCGTGGAGGATGCGAAGAGTGCAATTCGCTGGGTGCGAAGTCATGCGAAGGAACTGGGTGTGGACCCGGAACGGATTGTAGCGGGTGGTGGATCGGCGGGGGGACACCTGGCCGCATGCACGGGAATCATCGAAGGCTTTGAGGCGAAGGACGAAGATTTAAGCGTGTCGTCAGTCCCCAATGCCTTGGCGTTGTTCAATCCGGCGGTGGTGCTGGCTCCTGTGCCAGAGATGGAGGTGGATGAAAAGAAATTGAACAGATTGCCGGAACGGATGGGTGTGGACCCCATTACCTTGTCGCCTTACCATCAGCTAAAGAAAGGGGTGGTACCCACCATCATCTTTCATGGCAAAGAGGACACTACAGTGCCCTACCGGACCGTGGAGATTTTCACGCAACGCATGGTGGAGCTGGGGAGTCAATGTGATTTGTTTGGGTATGCCGATGAGAAGCATGGTTTTTTCAATTTAGGCAAGGGGGATGGCAGTATGTTTATTGAGACGGTAACGGCGTTGGATGCCTTTCTGGTGGATTTAGGGTATATTGAGGGGGAGGCCGATGTGGAAGCCTTTGCGAAGGCGTACAAAAAGGACTAAGTGTCGTTATATTTATGGGTTTAAGAGCATTTCAAGAATGTCGTAGGGCGAAAGTTGATTTATCAGCTCATGCCTATGCGAGCAAGAGATTGCCACGCTTCGCTCGCAATGACGTGGTAGATGATCGTCATTGCGAGGAGGCAAAGCCGACGTGGCAATCTCGCTCTCGCATCGACTCAATCTTAAAAGGTGTTGGCGGATTTGTTCTGATTGCAGTGCTTGCTTTTTTACCACTTGGGCTTTGTGCAGGCGCAGTGGAACTAGAAAAAACATGGGCTTTTGAGGCACCCATATTCCCGGATGTTCCTGCGGTGACGGATAGTGCCTGGGCTGCCCAACCCATCGATGCGTTTGTCTATGCGAAGCTGGCGGAGCTGGGGCTGAAGCCTTCGGCGGAAGAATCTCGAAGGACCTTGGTGCGTCGGGTTTATCTGGATGTGTTGGGTTTGCCGCCTTCACCGGAGGAGGTGGAGGCCTTTGTAAACAACGAAGATCCACAGGCATACGAGCAGCTCGTTGATTCGGTGTTGGCCTCGCCCCATTACGGTGAACGCTGGGCAAGGCATTGGTTGGACGTGGTGAGTTTTGCAGAAACCAATGGCTATGAGACCAATACGCCCCGTCCCAATGCCTGGCCTTATCGGGATTATGTGATCGAAGCGTTCAACAAGGACACCCCGTACACACAGTTTATTAAGGAACAGTTGTCGGGCGATGCTTTGTCTGTGGATGCAGCAACGGGGTTTCTCGTGGGCGGTGCCTGGGACGAGGTGAAGAGCCCGGACGTTGTATTGACGAAGAATCAACGGGATGCGGTACTACACGATATAGTCTCCACGACCGCTAGCGCATTTCTCGGGCTTACCGTGGGTTGTGCAAAATGTCATGATCACAAATTCGACCCCATATCACAGCAGGACTATTTCCAGATGCGGGCCATCTTTGCCGGAGTGAAGCATGGGGAGCGTGAAGTCCGTCCTGCGGACTACCATGAACGTAATCGAAAGGCCATGAAGCTGGCAAAAAGTCTTCGGGGTGTCGAACAGGAACTGGATGCCTTTTTGCCTTTGGCGAATACGGCGCAGTCACTTTTTAGCGGCGATGGTGGGGGTGCTACCCGCCGGGCACCTGTGCAACACCAGTTGAATGAGGAGCGCATCACGCCGGTCACAACGAAACGTATACGTTTTCGTATTGCGGAGTCGTTGGGGGGAACGGTGTGTATAGATGAACTGGAAGTGTTTAGTACAGGAGAGCGGAGCCTGAACGTGGCGTTGGCTTCTGAAGGTGCAATAGCGCATGCGTCCAGTGAGTATCCGACGAATACAAAGCATCGCACGGTACATATTAATGATGGCGTTTATGGGAACAGTTACAGCTGGATACCGGCAACATCGGATGGGGCCTGGGTGGAGATTGAATTTGCAGAAGCGGTGGAGATTGACCGGATCACCTGGGGGCGGGATCGCGAGGGACAATTCACGGATCGTCTCGCAACACGCTATGCCATAGCGGTGGAAGATGAAACGGGGGAATGGAAGGTAGTGGCTTCGTCCTTTGACCGATTGCCCTTTGGCACTGAATTTTCGGAGGATGATCGCTATCAGGTTACCCGGCTGGATGAAGAACAACGCACGGTACTTACGGACCTGCTAGCAAAGAAAACGGAATTAAACGGGCAGCGGCAGACGCTTCTAAGCTTCCCCAAGATTTATGGTGGGGTCTTTACGGAGCCGGAGCCTACACGTTTTTTATATCGCGGCGATCCTATGAGTGAAGGCGACCCGGTTGCGCCGGGTGGCGTGACCGGGATTCAACCTGCATTGGCACTGGATGATTCCATGCCTGAGCAGGAACGTCGAATCGCCCTGGCGGAATGGCTGTGCGCGCCGGAGAATCCGTTAACTGCGCGGGTGATGGCGAATCGAATCTGGCAACATCATTTTGGTACGGCCCTGGTGGAAACACCCAGTGATTTTGGTGCCATGGGTTTCCGCCCGTCACACCCCGAATTGCTGGATTGGTTGGCGGTGACGTTTGTGGAAAATGAATGGCGCCCCAAGGCCCTGCACAAGATGATTCTCCTGTCCAGGACTTATCGCCAAAGCAGTGCGCCGCGCGATGAGGCTGCAGCGCTGGATGCGAACAATGTGTATCTGTGGCGATACAGCCCCCGTCGTATGGATGCCGAGCCGATTCGGGATTCGGTGTTGGCGGTGAGCGGTGTGCTGGATCTGAAGATGGGCGGGCCGGGCTATAACGTGTTTGAAGACAATACCAACTATGTGCGCGTGTATACGCCGAAGAAAGAATTCGGGCCAGCGGAATGGCGACGCATGGTGTATCAGTACAAGCCGCGCATGGAGCAGGACGAGACCTTTGGTATCTTTGATTGCCCTGACGGTGCGCAACAACAGCCCAAGCGGAATCGTTCCACCACGCCGTTGCAAGCCTTGAACCTCATGAACAGCCCGTTTATGAATCAGCAGGCGGAACTGTTTGCCAATCGACTGACGGACGAAGCAGGCGATGCAAGTTCAGCGCAGGTGCAGCAGGCATTTCGATTGGCCTTTGGCCGTGAAGCGGATGAAGCAGAGTTGACCCGGTCGGTAGGGTTTATAGAATCGCAAGGACTCACTATGTTTTGCCGTGCGCTGTATAACAGCAACGAATTTATTTATATCAATTAATGTTGCTATCGATTTTTTACAACATTTTAAACACACCGTCATTGCGAGGAGGCGAAGCCGACGCGGCAATCTCTTGGTCCAGACGATGGGACAGTT
>CALAXS010000686.1 GCA_937895305.1 uncultured bacterium | reverse complement strand
ATCATACCTGGCTTCATTATCAATGGCAGGTCTACTGCCAAATCTATACGCGTTAAAGATATATATTGACCATGATGTACTTGGCGCGAAATTCACTGTAGATTCCAGCAATGAAGTGTGCTTTACTTACAGGGTTATGCTATTCAAACTAACAAACAAATGCACCACACGTGGTAACAGGCTGGCAAGTAGTCTTGAGAAGTATCTACTGCAAACTACCCTTACAATCCTTTTTCTTGCAATCCCCCTACTCAGCACAGCGGATGACGCTTCCGAACCAGAAGCTGAACACGCAAAGTGGGACGTAATTTACAATGAGCGTCTCCAGTGGTGGAGCTTACAGCCTTTATCGCTAAGCACGCTACCCTCTGTTAAAAATACGGCCTGGTCAAAAAATGCCGTGGACCACTTTATCCTCAGCAATCTGGAGTCAAAGGGCCTGGCACCAGCAGAAGAGGCCGAAGCAGAAAGCTTAGTGAGAAGGCTCAGTTTTGCGCTCACGGGTTTGCCACCAGCAATGGATAAAGTCGATCAGTTTATAGCAGGCACTTCTCAAGATAGCTATGAAACGCTAGTAGACTCACTTCTTGATAGTCCACACTTTGGTGAGCATTGGGCACGACATTGGATGGATGTGGTTCATTATTCCGACACCCATGGCTATGAGTGGGATGCGCCAGCAAAAAACGCGTGGATGTATCGTGACTATTTAATACGTGCCTTTAATGAGGATATCCCTTTCCGCCAACTGGTGCTGGAGCAAATTGCCGGAGACCTCATCGAACCCCGTATCAATGCAGAAGAAAACTTGAATGAATCAATTTTAGGGCCTATGGCTTTGCGGCTCGGTGAACGACGTCATGGGGACAATGCTCAGACGGAGGGGGTTACCCAAGAGGCTGTAGCCAATATGATTGACACATTGAGCAAAGGCTTCATCGCAACTACGGTTGCCTGTGCCCAATGTCATGACCACAAACTGGATGCTGTGTCCCAGCAAGATTATTACAGCCTTGCCGGGGTCATAATGAGTTCACGATGGAATGTTCGCATCGCAGATTCTGTGGATACAAATGGCCCTGTTGTCGATCAGTTACGTGCTACCAAAGAAAAGATACGAAAATCCGTGGCCCAACTGTGGCGCGATGAGGGTGAGTCCATTAGCACGAAGCTAATAAAGAGAAAAGTTAAAAAGACAGAGGACGATACCGAGTTAGCGTTACCCGAATCCATAGCTGAAATAATGGACTATGTCCTGGTAGCGTCAAAAAATGGTACGTCAATAGAAGATGCCTGGAAAGAACTTTCCGTAACTTTTCAGGCTGAACAGAAAAAACGCATCGAGCAAAACTCATCCAACATGTCGCTCATCGCTGATTTTAGCAATACGGACCTCCCGCAAGGTTGGAAGATGGATGGGCTAGGCATGAAGTATGGCCTTGTAGAAGACGGGGCTATCGTCATCACTGACAACGGGGACAAAGTAATATCCCAATTATTGCCCGCTGGCCGATGGTCCCATGTATGGTCCAAACGGCTATCCGGTGCCATTCGAAGCCCACTCTTCCCCCAAGAGCCCCCCCCCACGATTTCCATTCAATATGCTGGCGGTGAGTATGCTGCCCAATCATTGATCGTTGACAATGCATTCCACAGTGAGCGAATGCAATTCCTCAAACAATCCACACCCGGTTGGCTGACCTTTACCGCTGGAAAATTAGCTGCCCTAGCGGGTGGCCCAGACACAACGCCACGCCAGGTCTATATTGAGCTGGTTACCAAATCGCTCAATAATTATTATCCGCCCCGAGATGCCTATGGCGGTCTAAAACAAGACGAAGAGAATGACCCGCGCTCCTGGGTGGGTGTGACCCAGGCATATAACATCCATGAAGGTTATGCCCCGCAAGATGAATTAAAACGATTCGATTTATTGTTTCCCCCAAATGCTTCGCCCAAAACAATAGAGGATGTAGCTAACACACTCTCCTCCCTGGTAATGGCAGCCGTAGAGCATTGGTGGCAAGGTACATGTGATGAAGAAGACATTATGCTCATCAACGAAGCGATAAAATCTAAATGGCTCTCCAATTCCAGCAGGACAAATCCGGAACTAGAGAAACTCCTTACGCTGTATAGGGAAAAAGAACAACTTTTGCAGCCTGCTCGGGTAATTGGCTCGGCTGATGACTGGAATGAAGGACAGGATGCACGTATCGGATTAAGGGGATCCTATACAAATTTTGGCAATACAGTCCCCAGAGGTACAATCAGTTTTTTGAATTCTACCCATACTCAAAATATAAACAAGTCCAGCGGGCGCCTGGAATTAGCGCAAAATTTTTCCGACAACAAAAATCCGTTGGTTGCTCGCGTTTATGTAAATCGTGTTTGGAATCATCTCTTTGGCCAGGGACTCGTTCGCACTGTAGATGATTTTGGACATTTAGGTGAAATCCCCTCTCACCCTGAACTGCTGGACTGGCTGGCCCTGCGCTTCATGGAAGATGGGTGGTCTACAAAAAAACTGATTAAATTGTTGGTGAGTTCCTCCACTTGGCGTCAAAGCAGTATGCCTCGGCTTAACGAACTAACTGCTGACCCTGAAAACAAATTCCTCCACCATATGCCACTTCGCCGTCTTGAAGCAGAATCAATTCGTGATTCTATGCTCCTTGTATCTGGGCGCCTGGACGCCACCTTGTTTGGTCCACCTATAAACCCCTACCGTGTTGCGGAAGATTCAACCAAACGCTTATATGCTGGCCCACTGCATGGAAATGGACGCCGCAGCATATACCAGAAGATGACCCTCATGGAGCCGCCCCGGTTCCTTGCGTTATTCAATCAGCCTATCCCAAAACTGACCGTTGGAAAACGTGATACAACGAATGTTCCCAATCAGGCCTTAGCTATGCTAAATGATCCTTTCGTTCTTGCCATGGCGAAGCACTGGGGGGGCAGTGTAGTGGCGGATTCATCCACTTCATCGGCAGAACGTATTCAGCAAATGTTTCAAACTGCCTTCGCTCGCCCCGCAGAAGAAGCTGAAATCGAGCGTTTTTTAGGTTTGGTGGATTCATGTGCAAGATTGCGAGAAATAGAGACTACCGATCCGCTCCATAGCCAGCTTATCTGGCAGGATGTTGCCCATGCGATTTTTAATTTAAAAGAGTTTATATATGTCCAATAAAAACATCTACCAGCATAAAAGCTCTGCGAACCCCCTTTGCCCTGGTTTTGATGCACCCACAATGGACAGACGTGCATTTCTAAAACGAACAAATATGGGATTTGGCATGCTTGCCTTGAATGGCCTTGCAAGTCGCTGGGCATCTGCGACCCCTCAAGTATCGCTACCCCATGGTTTGCCCCGTGCAAAGCACGTAATCTTTCTCTTTATGGATGGCGGCGTTTCTCATATAGACACCTTTGATCCCAAGCCTAAATTGGATAAACACCATGGAAAACAAGCCGATTGGGTTGAGGATAAGGGCTCGCAAGCCATAGGGCCCTCACGTAAATGGCTAAAAAGCCCCTGGGCTTTTAAACAACGTGGTGAGTCCGGACTGTGGGTAAGTGATTTGTTTCCCCACGTTGCCCAGGTCGCTGATGAACTCTGTGTTATTCGTTCTGTCACTGGCGAAACCCCCCTTCATGGTGCACAGAATCTTCTACTCCATACAGGACGAAGCATTGGCGCAGCACCTAGTATCGGATCATGGGTATCCTATGGCCTTGGCACAGACAACGAACAACTCCCCGGTTACGTCCTGCTCAATAACGACTGGGTTCCCAACGGTGGGTTCCAGAATTTTGCTAGCGCCTTTCTGCCAGCGACCCACGAGGCCTCCATGGTCCGGGCACAAGGCATTCCTGTGGATAATATTACGCCCAGCGAATCATATGAACTACAACGGGCCAAGCTGGACTTTCTGCGGGACCAGGACAGCGCTGTTGCAAGACTTCGTGGCGGCTCCAATGCAATTGAGTCAGCCATTCAAAATTATGAAACTGCGGCCCACATGCAAACACAAATACCCGGCCTTTGTGATATAAGCAAGGAGAGCGAAGCCATATTGAAATTGTACGGTGTTGATCGTAAAGATGATTATGACCGATTCTACTCACTTCAATGTCTGCGTGCCCGGCGCATGATCGAAGCAGGTGTGCGCTTTGTGGAAATCACCTGTCCCCTCACGCATAGCAACAATGCCCCATGGGATCAACACGGCGAATTAAAATTGAGACATGAAGAAAATGCACGCATTACAGATCAACCCGTTGCGGCACTTCTCATTGATCTAAAGCAGCGTGGGCTATTGGAGGACACCCTCGTCTTATGGGCTGGTGAGATGGGGCGAACACCACACTCCGGCGGCGATGATGGGCGGGA
>CALAXS010000685.1 GCA_937895305.1 uncultured bacterium | reverse complement strand
AAGATCATCCGGCTTACGGCTGGAGATGAAATTTCGATCAATAACTACCGGAGCATCTTCCCAAATTGCACCTGCATTAATGAGATCGTCTTTAATCCCGGGAGATCCTGTTACCCTGACACCGCGATATACATTTGCTGAAATGGGGATCCAGCCACCATGACAAATAGCCGCCACAAGTTTTCCTGATTCTGCAAATTCCTGAACAAGTTTTAACAAGTGGGAATCACGGCGCAGACTATCCGGCATAAATCCACCAGGGATAATTATTCCCTCGAAATTTTCAGACAACATATCAGTAATTTTAGTATCAGCAATACACGGGTAGCCGTTCTTGCCCCGATACTTAACCCCTTCCTCTGGCCCTGCAACGGTTACTTGCGCCCCTGCTTCAATCATCCTTAGCTTTGGGTACCAAAGCTCTAAATCCTCATAGATATCTCCCACAATAGTTAGAAGGGACATTCCTTTTAATGGCGTTGATTGACTCATTAATTCACTTTCTTTTCCATGTTAGTCTATATAGATTATATACCTGATATTTTCTACAAAGCACAGTAATCTATGCGTTGTTATTCAGATCGCTGCTTCAAGAGATCCCTTATTTCTTCCAGTAAAACTTCTTGTTTCGGTGGTTCTTCTGGTGCCTCAACTTCGTCCTCTACGGGCTTTTTCATTGAATTCATAACCCTGATGGCAAGGAAGACTGCAAATGCAACAATGGTGAAGTCGATAACCGTTTGGATAAATACACCATAATTCAATGTGACTGCTTCAACATCACCCGAAGCTTCTTGTAACGTAACACCAAGGTTCGAAAAGTCAACTCCACCGATCATGACCCCTAATGGAGGCATGATTAAATCATTCACAAAGGACGATACGATCTTACCAAATGCTGCTCCGATAATAATCCCAACAGCCATATCGACTACATTGCCTCGCATAGCGAATTCTTTGAACTCTTTCATCATACTCATACTGTGTTCTCCCTTTTCAAGATTACGACTGGATGATGTCATTTTAATGGACACTCAGATCAGGCAGCAAGAATACCAATAATGCTATAGCGTGTAAAGAGGGGTATTGTTCTTGGTAAAAACATTACCAAAATGCGTTTTCATGTGCTGGACGATTCGGTAGCTTTTAATATCGTGTACGCTTCAGGATCCCGCTTACGCATGATTCGCCAATACTGTGTTGTACTGTGGGGCCAAAGAGTCGGGATACGTCCTGCTGCATCGATATACCAACTGGCACAGCTACCCGACCAGACACGGTCTTTAAAACTGGCTTCAATATCTGCGTTATAGGAATTGCATGCTTCTTGCTTCACATCCAAATAGGCATCGGGTGCCAGGCTTTTCAGATAGCGCAGGGTGTACTGGACCTGTTGCTCAATCATGAAGATAACTGAACTGTGCCCCAGCGCGGTATTGGGGCCGAGCAATATACAGAAATTGGGAAATCCGGGTACCGTTACCCCTTTGTATGCAAAGAAGCTGTCCCCCCAGGTTTCCTGTAAGTCCTGTCCGTTTATACCCTGTATAACCATGCGCCCGAGTGGGTTCATTACATTGTATCCTGTGGCGTAAACGATAGTATCTATAGGGCCAATGGGTCCGTCCTCGGTGATGATTTGCTCTTGGGAGATGGATTGGATGGGACTGGTGATGAGATCTGCATTGGGCAGGATGAGAGCGGGATAGTAATTACTGGAAAGCAAGACCCGCTTACAGCCCATGGGATAATCGGGGATAAGTTTTTCTTGAAGCATCGGGTCTGGCACCTCTTGCCGCATGAGCTTTATGGCCTTTTTTTCCCGTAAGGTTCTTAACCATTTACCCCGTTTTTTAACTTGCGGGAAATTTACAAAGTCCAGTAATCCATATAAGATCCAGCGAAGTCCACGCATAATCCAGG
>CALAXS010000684.1 GCA_937895305.1 uncultured bacterium | reverse complement strand
AGTATCAATTGTAGTAATTTAGATTGGAGTGGCGGTGGGGAGACCCCTGCTTTCACAGGGGTGACAAGTTATGGATTATGTTCAGCACGAAAATTATGATCACGAAATAGTGAACATCTACAGGAATGACACGAGAGAATATGCCCTTATAGGTCTACCAGCATTTCCAGCATGGCGATGGCTGCGTGTGCGGGGGATTGGTCGGGCGCGTAGAGGAGGAGGTAGGGCATGGTGCCACTGAAGCCGATTTCTACGTCGTCGCCGTATTCGCCGCGTAGTTCGTGTTGCATTTCGGAGGTGAGTCCACCACTCCCGGCGAAGACGAAGCGGAGTTTGTCTTTGGTGACGGCGATTTCCTGGATACCGAGTTCTGCGGCGAGGGCACGGGCGCGCATGACCTGGATGAGGCGGGTGACGGGTGCGGGCGGTGTGCCGAAGCGATCTTTCAATTCTTCTACCAGATCGTCGAGGTCGTCGGCACTGGTTATATTGCCGACGCGTCGGTAGAGGCTCATTTTTTCCATGGAGGTGGGGACGTATTCGTCGGGGATGAAGGCGTCGACGCTCACATCGAAGCTGGGGAGTACGCGTTTCTTGAGGGGCATACCGCGGTGTTCGGCCACGGATTCGGCGATGAGGTCTTTGTAGGTTTCATAGCCCACGCTGACGATGTGTCCGCTTTGTTCGCCACCGAGGAGGTTGCCCGCACCACGAATTTCGAGGTCACGCATGGCGATGCGGAAGCCAGCGCCGAGGCTGGAGAATTCTTCGAGGGCCTTGAGGCGTTCCTGCGCATCTTCGGAGAGGGCCTTGTCGCCGGGCACGAGGAGGTAGGCGAAGGCGCGGTGTTTGTACCGACCGACACGACCGCGTATCTGATACAACTCACTAAGGCCGAAGGTGTCTGCGCGGTCGACGATGATGGTGTTGGCGTTGGGGATGTCGATGCCGGAGCCGATGATGGTGGTACAGACGAGGACGTCCACTTCGTTGTTGATGAAGCGGGTCATGACTTCTTCGAGCTGGTGCTTTTCCATCTGACCGTGTCCGATGTCGACCCGTGCCTTGGGCACGAGTTTGTTAATGGTGGCGGCCACATGTTCGATGCCTTGCACGCGGTTGTGAAGAAAGAAGACCTGGCCCTGGCGTGCGAGTTCGCGTGTTAATGCTTCGCGGATGACCTGCTCGTCCCAGGATTGAATGCTGGTGTGAATGGGCAGGCGGTCATTGGGCGCGGTGTTGATCACGGACATGTCGCGGATGCCGATGAGGGAGAAGTGCAGGGTACGGGGGATGGGCGTGGCGGAGAGGGTGAGCACGTCGACGTGGGTCCGCATTTGCTTGAGTCGTTCTTTTTGCGCGACACCGAATCGCTGTTCTTCGTCGACTACGACGAGGCCGAGGTTTTTGAAGTGAATGTCTTTGGAGGTGAGGCGGTGGGTGCCGATGAGAATGTCGACCTCACCCTCTTTCAGTTTTACGAGGACTTCGCGTTGTTCCTTGGGCGAACGAAAACGGTTGATGAGTTCGATGCGCACGGGGAAGTCAGCCATACGTTCTTTGAAGGTGGCGAAATGTTGTTGTGTCAACACAGTGGTGGGCGCGAGTACGGCGACCTGCTTCCCGTCCATGACGGCCTTGAATGCGGCGCGGAGTGCGACCTCGGTTTTACCATAGCCCACATCACCACAGAGGAGACGGTCCATGGGTTGGGGCCGTTCCATGTCGTGTTTAATATCCTTGATGGCGCGTATCTGGTCGGGGGTTTCCTCATACTGAAACGAATCCTCGAACTCGGTCTGCCACGGCGTGTCCTGGCTGAAGGCGTGTCCCTGGGCCTGTTCGCGTGCAGCGTAGAGCTTGACCAGTTCTTCGGTCATGTCCTTGACGGCTTTTTTTACCTTGGCCTTGGCTTTGGTCCAGGTCTTTCCGCCCACCTTGTCTACCTTGGGCATGGTCCCGTCGCCACCCACATATTTCTGTACCTGGTCGATATGGGTCACGGGGACATAGATGGTATCGCCACCTTTGTATTGAATACCCATGAAATCGCCAGACCTGCCTTCGAAACGGCGGAGGCCCGTATAGCGACCGATGCCGTGTTGTGCATGGACGATGTAGTCGCCTGCCTTGAGGTCACTGAATTGGGTGACGGAAGTCCCTGCCTCGAAGCGACGCCGCTTACGACGTACATAGTGACGCCCGAACATTTCCTGTTCACTGAGGACAACGAGTTTGTCTTTGGGTACAGTGAAGCCTGCGCGGAGGCGACCGATACCGACCGTCACGAAGGTATCTTTCTCGAGGCGGTAGCCTCTATCTTCAAGGAGTTCGTAGAGACGCCGCCGTTCTCCGGTGTTCACGCAGACGAGCTGTACGCGATAGCCTTCCAGTTCCCACTTCTTGAGCTGGTCCCAAAAGTCGTCGTTGTGGCCCGCCCAGCCTGTGATGCTGTGCATGGTCTCGTTGAATCGGGCGGCACCTTCTTCCTTGTCCTGGCCCACTTGCATGAGGGAGAGTCGTGCAAAGCGATCTACTTTGCACTCATCCCAATGCATATAATACGGGCTATCGGTTACCTGCCCGTCCAGGTCTTCTACACTCTCCGCGATGGCTTTGGGTTCGTCAAAGACGACGAGGGTGTCCTTGCCGTAGTAGGTGATAAGGCTGGTCAGGTTGGCGGGTTCTTTGGCACCTGAAATCATGCCCTTTTCAGAGCGGGGCAGGATTTGGACTTCTTCTACGGACTCAAAGCTGCGCTGGGTCTCGGGCTCGAAACGGCGGATGCTTTCCAGTTCGTCGCCAAAGAATTCGAAGCGATAGGGCAGCTCGCTGGAAATGGGGAAGACATCGACGATACCGCCGCGCACGCTAACATCGCCCCGGTTTTCGACCATGACGTCGCGGGTATAGCCGATTTTGATGAGTTTGTCCAGGAGATCTTCGAGGTCACATTCCATACCGACCTTCAGGGTAATGGTGTCGTTGGCGAGATCTTTCTGACGGACGACACGCTGTAGCAAGGAACGTACAGGGGCCACGACGTGAAGAACTTCGCCGGACTCCATGGCGGCGGAAAGGCGTTTCAGGGTATTCATGCGCTCGGCGACGATGTCGTCTGCGGGATGCATGGTGTCGGTGGGCAGAACTTCCCAGGCGGGAAAGAGAGCACAGGCGTCTTCGCCCACGAGGGTGACGAGGTCTTCGTAGATACCTTCGGCTTCGAGACGTGCCGGGGCTACGATAAGCATGGAGCGGCCCATGGCCTGGGCGGCCTGAACGGCGGCCGTTGTTTTCCCGGTGCCCCAGGGTCCAGCCAGCTCGACGTGGGCTGCCTTGCCCTTCTTCAGGGCTTTGACCACGTCCGTCATTATGGTCAGGGGCGGAATTTGAATCGTTTCCATACGCTATAAAACTCCAACGCGAAAAGGGCCACAAAACCTGTAGGTGGTTTTGCAGCCGGAACTACTTCCTATTTTAAAACAACAGCAATGAAGCTTTAGGCTTCGTATCCATAATGGGTCTGCAATGACCCCAGGTGGTGTTCGTTGTGGTACACGGTCCACATGAGGATTTCACGTATGGTCATCTTTCCAATGAGAGGATGGGGCACCACATAGGTATCCAGGCCCTTGTCGTCCCACTTGGTAATGAGCTGTAACAACTTTTGTTTACATGCATCATACTCTGCGAGCAAGGCCGCCTTTTTCGCCAGGGGCACGGGCGGTGGTACAAATTGGCCACTGGCTTTACCGCCTTCTGCCAGAGCTTTTTTATATACCGCTACACAACCATCGTAGTTACGGAGTTCATGATTGCACTTTCCAAAGCGCAGGCCCAGAGCGAGCTTGGGCAAGCTGAGTGCGAGGTGTAAAGGCTTCACACTGCGGACGAGGTGATCCAGCTCCTGGCCCGTTGTCCAGCGTTCGTTGACTTGTTTCTCGAACAATTCGTCGGGTTGGGCTTTGATAAATGCAGAAACGGCGTCAAACCGTTCTGCCATTGCTGCTTCGATTTCACGCCGTTCATGAATCATGGTTGCGCACCTTCCTTATGGGAACAATAGTCTAGTCACGCACGATGAGAGCCTCGCGCTCGGGCCCGACAGACACATACTTTACGTCACATTCGATGAGGCGTTCAATTTCGAGTATGTACTGCTGTGCAGTTTCGGGGAGGTCGTCGAACTTGCGCACGCCGGTGATGTCTTCGGTCCAGCCGGGCATAGACTTGTAGACGGGGGTACATTCGTCGAGGATGGCGTTGATGGGGAAACGGTCCACTTGTGTACCGTTGTGTTCGTAGTGGGTGCAAATCTTGAGTTCGGGCCAGCCACTGAGGCTGTCGAGCTTGGTGACAGCGACTTCGGTTGCGCCTTGACCCCATACACCGTAGCGGGTCGCCACAGCGTCGAAGTGTCCGATGGTGCGGGGGCGACCGGTGGCTGCGCCATATTCTTCTGCGACTTCGCGCAGGGCGTGTGCTTCTTCGTCGGTCATACGTGTGGTAAAGGGGCCTTCACCAACGCAGGTGGAGAATGCTTTTACGACGGCCATGACGCGGTCGGGGTGGTGTCCGAAGAGTCCACCACCCACGGGGGCGTAGGCTGCCAGTGCACAAGAGGATGTGGTGTAGGGATAAATACCAAAGTTGAGATCGCGAAGGGTGCCGAGTTGGGCTTCGAAGAGAATGTTCTTCCCGGCCTTGGCGCCTTCGGAGAGGAGGGCGGAGGTATCGCAGATTAAGTCCTTGATCTGGTCACCGTATTTTTGTGCCCAGGCAAGCGTCTCATCATAGGAAACTTCGTCCTGGGTGCCATACATGATGGCTTGTTCTTTTTTCCAGGATACGAGATCTTTAAGGCGACTCTTGAGGCGTTCGGGATAGAGGAGTTCGCCGAGCTGGATGGCTTTTTTCATGGTGCGGTCGCCATAGGCGGGGGCGATACCACGACGGGTGGAGCCGTACTTGGCATCCCCGAGGCGGTCTTCTTCCCAGCCGTCCTGAAGACGGTGGTATGGGAAGCAGATGGTAGCGCGGTCGGACACGCGGATCTTGGGGTCAATGCCACGGCTACGGAGGTCTTCCAGTTCTTCGACCAGACCCTGAAGGTCAATGACCATGCCGGGTCCGAGGATGCTGGTGACCTTGGGATTAAAAACGCCGGAGGGCAGGAGGTGCAGCTTGAAGGTGCCGAAATCGTTGACCACGGTGTGGCCTGCGTTGTTACCCCCCTGGAAGCGCACGACAAAGTCTGCGTCCTGGGCCAGGTAATCGACCATGCGGCCCTTGCCTTCGTCGCCCCAATTTCCACCAACGACAACTTGAATACTCATCGTAAAATTTTCCTAACTGTCCCGTTATCCACCCCGTCATACCAACACCGCCACACACAAAACGAGCGGGTCGCATACTATACGACCCGCTACGTGAACAAAATCTAACAAACTATACCCGTCTAGCGGGAGTAGAAACCAATCACGCCAGCCGTATCCGCCTTAAAGGGGATAGTCTCTGCATTGGGCAGCGAAGACATGCGCCCTTCGAAGGACTTGGATGCACGTTCAAGGAACTCGGGGATTGCTACGGGAGGGTGTTCCACACCTTCAGCAATCATGGGTACCTTTTTGCTCTTTTCGCGAATGCTGATCACCATACCGGGTCTTACGCGGAAGGAGGGGATGTTGACGCGGTTTCCGTCTACGAGGATGTGACCATGGCCGACCAATTGACGGGCGGAACTAATGGTGGGGGCAAAACCGAGACGGTTCACCACACAATCCAGACGGGATTCGAGGAGCATCAACAGATTGGTACCGGTAACGCCACCCATACGCTGTGCTTCTTTGAAGACTTTGCGCATCTGGCGTTCCATCAACCCGTAGTGGGTGCGGATTTTCTGTTTGTCTTGAAGTTGGCTACCATACACCGACATTTTGCGGCGCATATTCTGTCCGTGTTGTCCCGGCGCGTAGGGGCGCTTGACGGAAGGGCATTTGGGGCTACCCCAGACACACTCCCCAAGACGACGGCATAACTTGTGCTTTGGTCCAATATACCTGGCCATAAGTACTTACTCGTCCTTCGTTTATCACGTTAAAGAGGCGGCACACTGCCGCGCTAAACTCAAATTGGTTAACCGCTTTACATCATCATCGTAAAGGCACACGTTCTCCCAGCGGTCACGGGACTGCATATACTACCGTTTATGGGGAAGGCATGTCAAGTCAGGGTCGGGGGTGGATGAATGTATAGCGGGGGGGCTGTCTGTTCTTTGACAACGAATGGAGGGCTCTTCTACCATAGGATACTGTGGTTGGTAGCATTGTGGGGCTTGCTGCTTTTTATATTCGTATCTGGGCTTGTAGATGGAAGGAAGAATTGATGCGCGGTATTATTTTGGCAGGCGGGTCGGGCACACGTTTACATCCGATTACCCATGTGGTGAGCAAGCAGTTGTTGCCTGTCTATGATAAGCCGATGATATACCATCCTTTAAGCACGTTGATGACGGCAGGGATACGGGAGGTTTTGTTTATTTCCACGCCCCGGGACTTGCCCATGTTTCGAGAGTTGTTTGGGGATGGGTCGCAGCTGGGTATGCGATTGGACTATGCGGAGCAGCCGAGTCCGGATGGGCTGGCACAGGCGTTTATCATCGGCGATGATTTTATCGGGGATGGTCCGGTTTCTTTGTGTCTGGGAGATAATATTTTTTATGGGCATGGATTTGTTCATACACTGGAGACGATGCAGGAGCTGACGGAGGGGGCTATGGTCTTTGCGTATTATGTGAATGATCCGGAGCGTTATGGGGTGATTGAATTTGATAGTGCGGGTACGGCCATCAGTCTGGAGGAGAAGCCGGTGGAACCCAAGAGTCATTATGCGGTCCCGGGCTTGTACGCTTATGGCCCGGATGTGGTGACTTATGCGAAGGCGTTGAAGCCGAGCCCGCGGGGGGAGTTGGAAATTACGGACCTGAACCGGATTTATCTGGAGGAGGGTCGTTTGTCGGTGAACAGGCTGAGTCGTGGGGTGGCGTGGCTGGATACGGGCACGAATCGTAGCCTCATTGAAGCGTCACAGTTTGTGCAGGCGATTGAAGAACGGCAGGGGCTGAAGATTGCGTGTATTGAGGAGATTGCCTGGCGGCAGGGCTGGATTGGCGCGACGCAGGTGGAACAAGCGATTGATCGTATGGGGAAGAGTACCTATGCGGAATACCTGCGGACCTTGCTGAAGCTGGGGGCTTCGCCGGAGTAGGGGGGAGGACGTTAGGCGTTAGAATAGCGTCTTGGTAAATTTCTCGACGCTCTATTTATGTGTGGGGTTTCCGGGGCAGAGCCCCGGGGTATGCATTCCCAAGCGGAGCTTGGGAACGAGGGCTGCGCTAAAATCTACGCCCGAACCACCGTCGCCTTTGGATTCTCCACGCGGCTCATGGCGTTGCGGGTGTCGATGATGAGTTGGGCGTGGTCGGCGAGGCATTGGTAGTCGATGTTGTCGTGTGCGGTGGCGATGAGGGTGAGGTCGTATTGTGCGATGGCTTGGGGGTTCCAGTCGATGGATTTTTTCCCGGTGAAGGTGCTGTAACGACGGGTAGCGGGGACTTCGGGGATGTAGGGGTCGTAGTAGTCTACGTTTGCGCCTTTTTCGGTGAAGTGGCGCATGAGTTCGAAGGTAGGGGATTCGCGGGGGTCGCCGACGTTTTTCTTGTAGGCGAGGCCGAGGATAAGGATGCGGGCGTCTTTGACGCTTTTATTGCGCTGGTTGAGTTCGTCAGTCGTGCGTTGGACGACGTATTCGGGCATGGCGGTATTAATCTCGCCAGCGAGTTCGATGAAACGGGTGGGGCAGTCGTATTCGCGTGCTTTCCAGGTGAGGTAGAAGGGGTCGATGGGGATGCAGTGTCCGCCGAGGCCGGGACCGGGGTAG